>NZ_DAWDDM010000379.1:0-1504 GCF_052354645.1 Catenibacterium sp. | reverse complement strand
CAACTGTATAGGAACTACGATTTATAAACTTGACATTTTAAATAAGTTTCATATTAGGTTTAATGAAAGTATCTCTTATTATGAGGATATTGGATTTTGCACAGAATATATGTGTCATATAGAGTCTTTGTATTACATAAATGAGCCTATTTATTGGTATAGATTTATAAATTCAAATTCATTGATTACGAAATATAAAGTTAAATTTGTACAAAGTTTGTGGTACCTACGTTCCAAGCAGCTAAAATTGTTTGATTCTTTTTGTGATATTGAAAAATCACAATTGTACAAAGTCTGGGGGGATCAATTGGTTGCTAATATAATTAATTTAATTTCTCATTTAGACAAATCTGCACCAACAATAGATGCTGATTTATCCAAGCTTTCTACCTTCCCAGAACTTAAATTGTGTATTAAGAATTCTCAAACATTACGTAAGTATGTTTTATTGTCGGCTCTTTTGCATCTAAATGTCAGCCAACAAAAAAAGTTTTATAAAAGTTATTTTATTATAATAAAGAACTTAAAGTCATTAGTATTAAAATGTTTAAAGAGATAGATTTACAACACCATGCAGTAGTCGTAGTTGGTTTTAATCGCTTATTATCAATTACAAGATTGTTAAAATCATTGTCTAGTGCATATTATGATGAAGAGGTTGCCTTAGTTATAAGCATTGATAAAAGTGATGCCCAAGATGTTTATTCGTTTGTGGACAACTTTCAATGGAAGCATGGCAACAAGTACGTAATTATTCAAGAAAAAAGAAGAGGCTTAAAGGAACATATTTATAGATGTGGAGATTTAAGTAAATTCTTTAAATCAGTAACAATTCTTGAAGATGATATTTCTGTTAGTCCTTATTTCTTTTCTTATGTAAAGAATGCTGTCGAAGTATATGGGGACGATGAAAATGTTGCCGGTATATCTTTATATAAGAATGAATTCAATGGTTTTAATTCATTACCTTTGTATTTTTTAAATAATGGTTATGATGTCTTTGCATATCAGTCAACTTCAACATGGGGCGAAACTTTTACTTATTCTATGTGGAATAAGTTTAGAACATGGCTTTCTGATTGGGATGAGGATTTTTCGAAAGTTGATACTTATTGTGCGATAAAGAGTTGGAATAAAGCTTGGTCAAAATATTATGAAGCATATATTATTCTAACGAATAAATATTTTATCTACCCTTATCTATCAGTAAGTACTAATAATAATGATGCAGGAACTCATGTAAAAACCCTTGATATTAATAATTCATATCAAGTAGAGATGCTGTATGGTAGTCGTGTCTATCAAATGCCAAAATTTGATAAGCTTTTAAGGTACGATACTTATGCTCAGTTCGAGGGTTTAAAGGATATATGTGGTATGAATGACATTGCTATAGATTTGTATGGAAATAGAGAAAATATAGTCCAACGTTACTTATTGTCAATTCGACATTTGAATTTTAAAATCATTAAACATTATGGTATACGTTTGCGCCCTATAGAGT
>NZ_DAWDDM010000378.1:0-1511 GCF_052354645.1 Catenibacterium sp. | reverse complement strand
AAATATGAAAAGCATATTGTAAAGTTTGTATTGTGTGGTCGACCTACATTAAATAAACTTTTTGTTCTAGCATTATTTGCAGGAAAACTTACTGGATTATTTTATAAAGACTATAAACCTAATAAGATTCTGAATAAGTTATCTGTAGGATACTACAACAAAGGCTATACAACTAAAAATGAATGGATCTGTTCTAATTTACAGACTGTGTCTTCATATAACACCGATCCTCTATGTGGGTTTACTTTTACTACAAGTGGCTTTATAAATCTTTTCCAGCTATTAAAATCAGCTTTCATCAAAGATGATTGGAATCCACAAAACAGTTCTTTACCTATATTCTTAATTGCAGGTGTTGATGATCCAGTTATTCAAGGAAAACAGAAATTTAATGAATTAGAAGAGTTCTTAAAAGAAGTAGGTTATGAAAATATCAAGAGTAAACTGTACAAAGATAAAAGACATGAACTACTCAATGAAACAGATAAAGAAATAATCTATAAAGACGTTTTAGATTTTTTCTGTACTGATTAACTATAGGAGGTTAAATATGGCTTTTGATTTTAAGAAAGAATATAAAGAATTCTACATGCCTAAAAATAAACCCATGATAGTCACTGTTCCCCGTGCTAACTATATTGCGGTAAGAGGACAAGGGGATCCAAACGAGGAAGGTGGTGATTATCAGAAGGCTATTAGTGTACTATATGCAGTCGCTTATACACTTAAGATGAGCTATAAAACAAATTATAAGATAGAAGGATTCTTTGAATATGTGGTTCCTCCACTAGAAGGTTTCTGGTGGCAGGATGGCATCGAAGGTATAGATTATGATGATAAATCTACTTTTAATTGGATTTCTGTTATTCGTTTACCAGACTTTATTACTAAAAAAGATTTTGTATGGGCAGTAGAAACTGCGTCTATTAAGAAAAAGATAGATTGTTCTTGTGCTGAATTTATTACGATTGATGAGGGATTATGTGTACAGATGATGCATATAGGTTCATTTGATGATGAACCTGCCTCTGTTGCACTTATGAACAAATATATAGAAGAAAATGGATATATAAATGATCTTACAAAAGAAAGACTACATCATGAAATATATCTTTCTGATGCAAGAAGAGTCGCACCAGAAAAATGGAAAACTGTCATTAGACACCCAATCAAAAAAAGGAGTTAAGTATGAATGAAAAAATAGGAGAAGTTTTCTCTATCACAAAAGATAACGAGCCTATACCAGGCTGTACCACTTCTAAAGCAGTAAATGATACACTGACTTATTTCTCACTTGCAAGAAATACAGACATAAGTGCTGAAATATATCCTTACTATAAGATGATTTATGTCTTGAAAGGTCAGTTGGAAGTCTATGGAAATAATGGCTATACTAAAGTAGTTAAAGAAAAGGAAAGTTTCATTACATTTACTGATATACCTATGGGTATAAGAACTAAAGATGATGTCATATATACAGAAATATTAATAAGACAAACTATAAGTAACTA
>NZ_DAWDDM010000377.1:0-1519 GCF_052354645.1 Catenibacterium sp. | reverse complement strand
TTAATGTGGTCTTTTGACTGCCTGTTAATAAAATTTCTTACTTAAATGGATTTAAACTTGTATTTCAAAGTCTGAATATGATGTACGATTATAAGCTAAATTTGACAGTAAGAACCCCACGGGCTCACCCGTGGGAGTAGTCAGATTTACGTATACGAGGTGAAAGAAATGGATAAAAAAGTACAAATTAGTAGAGAAGGTTTTGAAAAGCTAAAAGCTGAAAGAGAAAACCTTATTAACGTTGAAAGACCCGCTGTCATTGAAGAAATTAAGCTTGCAAGAAGCCAGGGTGACTTATCAGAAAACGCTGACTACGATGCAGCAAGAGATAAACAGGCTCGTATTGAAGAAAGAATCAAAGAAATAGAAGTAATGATGCAGAATGCAGTTATCATTGGTTCTGATGTTAAGGTAGATACTCATGTAGTTAACTTAGGTGCTACTGTAACAGTTCTTGATTTATCTGAAGAAAATCCCGAACCTGATACATTTACAATCTTAGGTTCTACAGAAACTGATCCATTACATGGTAAGATTTCTAATGAATCTCCACTTGCGAAAGCATTAATGACTCATAAGATTGGTGATGTTGTAACAGTCGGTGTTGCAAAACCTTATGATGTTGAAATTGTAGATATTAAATATTAATGGTATGAAAGGACACTTCTTAAGAGGTGTTCTTTTTTAGCACATAAAAAAACATTCCAACTCGATATAGTTGGAATGTTTTCATTATTTCAACAACATTCTGTCATTCACAAATTCACTGCCACTTGCTTCTTCAAACTTCTTAAGTAGGAAAGGAACAGTTAATTTCTTTTTCTCTTCACCTTTCACATCATAGATGATTTGACCATTATACATCATAATGAGTCTATTGCCTACATCAATAGCCTGCTGCATATCATGAGTCACCATCATTGCTGTTAGCTTTTGTTCAGTAACAATCTTATTAGTCAAAAGTAATACCTTAGCGCTTGTTGCCGGATCAAGAGCTGCTGTATGTTCATCAAGTAAGAGAATCTTAGGCTTTGTGACAGTCGCCATTAATAATGTTAAGGCCTGTCTTTGTCCACCTGATAATAAACCTACCTTGCTTGTCATTCTATTTTCTAGGCCTAAATTTAAGGTCTTTAAGAGGTCATAATACAACTTCTTTTCTTCTTTCTTGATACCCCACTTTAAAGTACGTTTCTGACCACGTCTTTTAGCCATAGCAAGGTTTTCATCAATCTGCATATCAGCTGCAGTACCCATCATCGGATCCTGGAATACACGACCTATAAGACCTGCACGTTTATATTCTGGATATAAAGAAATATCTTTATCATCTAGTTTAATATGACCACAATCAATAGGATAAACCCCTGCAATCATATTCATTAAAGTGGATTTACCAGCACCGTTACCACCAATAACAGTAACGAAATCTCCATCATCTAATTGAAGATTAATATCAATCAAGGCTTTCTTCTCATTAATAGTGCCAAGGTTAAATGTTTTTGATACATGTTCAATC
>NZ_DAWDDM010000376.1:0-1539 GCF_052354645.1 Catenibacterium sp. | reverse complement strand
TTCGCGGTAATGTTCCATCATCATTGCATAAACCCTGTCTAGCGCCGGCAACTGAAATATCTGTACATGGAAACCCAGCAAGCATGACATCAAAATCAGGAATCTCGTCAGGCTGAACATCACAGATGCTTCTGTTATCAACCTTAATATTTGAATTTAATTCATATGTTCTTACTGGATATGGGTCAATTTCATTTGCATAAATCACTTCAAATGCCCCTGTGTTTTCAAATCCAATATCAATACCACCTACACCAGCAAAAAATGATGCACATTTTAATTTGTTTGTCATAAAATCTCACCCTTTCTATAAAAATGCGGCGTGCCGCTTTTTATCTAATTTGATTATAGCAAAATGGATGTTTTGCTACAAGAAAAAAATAAGCCAATATTAAAGATGGAAATGTAATTTACCAATGTTAATAGATCCACATTCCATCTTAAATACCGGTTTGGATTTCCATCTTAAATACTGGATTTCTGATTTTCACTTTTTCTCCGCTCCCATCCTTAATACGATATGCTGGTTTCACTTTGTAATCACCTTCCGTATTGGATATTGAAATTCATCTCCCAATTCTTGTTACTTCCCATTTTAAATATTGAGTTTAGAATTCGTCTTTTATGTTACATCTCATCTTAAATACTGAACAATATTACATAAGTACTATATAATATGTAGAAGCTGAATTCTTGGAATCTGCTGTTTACCATTTAAACCAAGTGGTGCCTCATACACTTTGAGGCTGCGTTTCGATTTATACATTGTTTCCTCCCTATGAGTCAATATTAGATATGACTGGTAATTTAGGATATTAGTTGCAAATTTGATATTAAAGTTATAAGGGTATTTTTAGACGCATTATGAAAAACTATATTAAAGATGGAGCGTAACAAACATAACCATTTGATGTTTCATTATTAAGGTTGAATAGGAACATTAGGTCAGATTCTTGATTTCAATATTAAAGATGGGTTGTAACAAAAATGCCCCTAATTTCTCTTTTCACGAACATTCCTGTTACATTTATATTTTTAATATTGAAAAAATATTACGCTGTTTCACTTACATTCCAAATTTAATATTGAATTCGGAAACTGATTTTTTTAGTTACCTCCCATTCTTAATATCAAATTTTGTCACATCTGCAATATTCTGGAATTCCCCTGTTTTAGGCTATTTCTCCTATTCAATGTTAAAGTTGGCACGTAATAAAAAGAATCCCTCATCATCAATATTAAGGATGAGAGGGAATTCTATTGCTTGTTTGCAAAATCAATATTAACTATATATCGCCAATATTAAAGATGGAAATGTAATTTACCACAAACTATCTTTTTGGAAAAACAAACTTGGTACTCTTGTTGTCGTAGTCAATCGCAATCTTAGCTTCGAATGGCTTTCCTGTCTTGCTTTTCATCTTGATTACTTCCGTTTCTCCCTTAGTAAATAACAGGTTGAGATTTTTCTTGGTAATTGGTTTCTTGGATGCAATCGTCCATGCAGAAAAGCCGCATTCGCACGTTAGCTTGTATCCG
>NZ_DAWDDM010000375.1:0-1543 GCF_052354645.1 Catenibacterium sp. | reverse complement strand
TGACTGATTTCAATAATGATTGGTATTCAGTATACGGAGAAGACAAAGGTCTTTGCGATATGTAAACAATGAGGAGAAAATTCTCCTCATTGTTTTTTTATGTTCTATAATAGGTATAGGAGAGTGATAATATGAGCAAAATGATTGGTGCACCAACAAGATATAGACAAGGTAAAGATGAATTAAAGTGTCTTGGTGATGATTTAAAAGATAATAAAAGAATAGTTGTAATTACAAGTGAAAACTTGAAAGAGATGTTTATACCTCAGATAGAGGAAAGCTTACATGAACAGGAAATGACAGTTGTACTATTTCAAAATGAATGTAGCATGAGCGAGATTGAAAGAATACAACATATTGTAGAAGAAACAAATAGTGAAGTGATTGTCGGTGTCGGTGGAGGAAAGGTATTAGATACCACTAAAGCATGTGGTTATTATGCGAAAAAGCCTATTGTCGTTATACCTACTGCAGCAAGTACAGATGCCCCATGTTCTTCTTTATCAGTGATTTATCATGATGATCATACGTTTGATCATTATTTGTATTTACCTAAGAGTCCAGATCAAGTGATTGTGGATACACAGGTCATTGCGAATGCCCCAGTAAGATTACTGAGAGCGGGTATTGGTGATGCATTTAGTACTTATTTTGAAGCAAAGGCTTGTTATGTGAGTCATAGTGAGAATTGTCTTCATAGTCAGGTGACAAGAAGTGCTTTCGCAATATCTAAGGCTTGTTTTGATATTGTCTATTCTTATGGATTACAGGCTGTAGAAGATTGTAAGCAGCATAAAGTCACAGAAGCACTAGAAAATGTGATAGAAGCTAATATTTATTTAAGTGGCATTGGTTTTGAATCTGGTGGAGAAGCAGTCGGTCATGGTCTGCATAATGCGTTCACTCTTATTCCTGAAACAAATAGTAAGATGCATGGTGAAAAAGTGGCTTTTTGTACACTTGTACAATTGGTATTAGAGAATACTCCTAAGGATACATTAAAAAGCTATTATGAGTTCTTAGAAGCTTTAGAGTTACCTACTACACTTTCTGATTTAGGGATGAAAGAAGTAGATGAAGAAGCATTACTGCATGTATGTTTAGAAGCAGTTAAAGAAGGATCTACGACATTAAATATGCCTTTTGAAGTGACTTCAAAGAATTTATTAAAAGCTATTATCAAAGCAGATCAATATGGACAGAAATGGAAAACCTCTGGAAAATAATCCAGAGGCTTTTCTATTAGAAATACAATTTTGCGATAATCGCAATAAGAACGATAATGATAACTACAAGACTATATGCCACTGTCATCGCGCCATAGCCTTGCCAATCTTTTTGAAGTTCTTTTGTCTTTTCTTCTGAAATGACGCGTTTCTTTTTACTCATAATCATCATCCTTTCTTTCAAGTTTTATATCTATTTATATTATATACTACTTGTTAATTAATATATATATATCGCGCTTTTTCAAAAAATTATTAGATTAAACAAAGTATAAATTTCTAATTATCTTTTTATATTTTCTTAAATGCTCGTAAAG
>NZ_DAWDDM010000374.1:0-1543 GCF_052354645.1 Catenibacterium sp. | reverse complement strand
AGAACTTACATTATCTCGATGTGAGTATATTTAATCACATTTTGAGTGGCAGTTAAGAAATACAAATGATATCTCTAATATTGCACACAAACATCATGAACCTATTTTCATTACAAAAAATGGCTATAGTGACCTGGTTGTGATGAGCAGTGAATTATATGATGAGTTTGCTAGAATAAATCGTATAGACAAAGCAATCTTTGAATCTGAACAAGAACTGTTGGATGGTGCAGAAGCAGTTGATGCAAAAAAAGTATTCGATGATTTGGAGAAAAAGCACTAAGAATACAGATGACTATAAAGCGCATGTTCACACCATGCGTTTTTTTTATATAATCAGACTTGTTTAGAAAAATCACCTCCTGCAACCGCCAGTTGACATATTTACAGCTTGAATTGGTAGAAGGAAATTACCATAATTGGTATATTTGGTATGTAAGGAGGAATGAATATGAATCTTGCTGATAAGATTATAGAAGAAAGAAAAAAGAATGGCTGGTCACAGGAAGAACTCGCTAATAAGTTAGGTATCTCTAGACAAGCTGTTTCTAAATGGGAGAGTTCAGGATCTATACCAGACCTACAAAGAATACTTCAGATGTCTGAACTATTTGGTGTGACTACTGATTATTTACTAAAGGATGAAATAGAAGAAGAACGACAGAATGAATATGTTGAAACAAAAACAATCAAGGTAAGTATGGAAGAAGCCAATCAATATCTTGATATGAAGAGTAGAGGTTCAAGAATAGTCGCGAATGCGACGAGTCTATGCATATTAAGTCCTGTACCTCTTATAGTATTAGGTACAATGACACAAGATCATATACTTATAGGTTTTAGTTTAGTACTACTTCTTGTATTAGTCGCAATAGCTGTCTATCTATTTGTGAATTATGGAATACGTGATGCTTCTATGCAACATCTAGAAAAAGAAAGCTTTGAAACAGAATATGGTGTATCAGGAATGGTACGTGAAAGAAGAAAACAATATGAACCAACATTCACAAGGAATATTGCGATAGGAGTAGTACTTTGTATTCTTTCTGTCATTCCTACTATAATGGCAGGTGTAATGGAAGTAGAAGATTATATGAGTGGTATATCTGTAGGTCTATTGCTTATTATTGTTTCTATTGGTGTCAATATTCTTATTCGTGCAGGTATGATCAAGTCTAGCTATGATACTCTATTGCAGGAAGGGGAATATACAATAGAAGAGAAACATGTGAAAAAGAAGACAGATTCTTTTTCAGGTGCTTATTGGTGTTTGATAGTCGCGATATATCTTGGATGGAGTTTCTCGACAAATAACTGGAAGTTTACATGGATTATATGGCCGGTGGCTGGAGTACTATATGCAGCAGTACTTGGTATGGTGAAAATGACTGTAGAAGGTAGAGAGAAGTAGTTCATTCAATCTTAAAATAATTATTAGAAAAGTGATAGTTTGCAAGTTTTCTTGTGAACTATTTTTTTCTCATTGTATAATGAAGATACAAAACATTTGACACTAAACCAAGGTTTAATGTTACCTTAATAA
>NZ_DAWDDM010000373.1:0-1544 GCF_052354645.1 Catenibacterium sp. | reverse complement strand
GTTCTTCTACATCTCTTCTAAATAGAATACCACCATGTACTTTTGGATGAAGTGTCTTAACTCTTCCATCAAGAATTTCAGGGAAACCTGTCACATCATCAATTTCTATAGCTTTTACACCTGCTTCTAATAGTTTCTTATATGTTCCACCAGTAGAAACAACTTCAAATCCTAATTCTTCAAGACCTTTCGCAAATTCAACAATACCTTCTTTATTTGTAACTGATACTAACGCTCTTTTCAACTGATCTTCACCCTTTCATTTTCTACAGAAACACGTCCTTCACAATATAAAGCAACAGCTTCTGGTAAGATTTCATGTTCGATTTCTAAGACACGTGCCTGAATATCTTCAGGCGTCTCTAAATCTGAAATATCAACTGCTCTTTGTAAGATGATTGGTCCACCATCCACTTCTCCAGTAACGAAATGAACAGTTGCACCTGATACCTTCACACCTCTTTTAAACACAGCTTCATGGACATGCATTCCATAGAATCCAGGACCACAGAAAGATGGAATAAGTGAGGGATGAATATTAATAATACGATTCTTATATTGTTCAATCAGCTTATCTCCAACAATAGCAAGATAACCTGCTAATACAACAACATCAATCTTTTCTTCTTCAAATCTCTTTAAGATCTCATCTTCATCCTTGATCCATTCTGCCTGAATACCATGAAGACGGGCTCTTTCTAAACCGTAAGCCTTCTTACGGTTAGAAATAACCAGACGGATCTGTCCATTGATTTTTCCGGCTTCACACGCATCGATGATGGACTGAAGATCAGTTCCACCACCAGATACGCATACAGCTATGTTTAGCATAATTCTGCTCCCTTTTCACCTTCAGCAATATAACCTACTTCATAGCTTTCATAGCCAGCAGCATTAATTGCTTCGATAGTCTTTTCAACATCTGCAGGATCAACAGCAAGAACCATACCTAATCCCATATTGAATGTGTTGTACATCATCTTTTCTTCAACGTTTCCTGCTTTTGCAATTAAGCCAAAGATAGGAGGTACTTTATAGCTGTCCTTCTTAACAACAGCCTTTACACCATCAGGTAACATTCTAGGAAGGTTTTCATAGAATCCTCCACCAGTAATATGGCTGCATCCTTTAACCTTGATGCCAGCATTCTTTACGCTCTTTAATGCTTTTACATAAATCTTAGTAGGAGCAATTAATGCTTCACCTAAAGTAGTACCTAATTCATCATAATAAGTATCCAAAGATTCTTTAGTCATTTCAAATACGCTACGTACTAAAGAGAATCCATTACTATGTACACCAGTAGATGCAATACCAACTAAAGCATCACCAGGCTTGATTGTAGAACCATCAATAATATCTTTCTTGTCTACAACACCTACTGCAAAACCAGCTAAATCATAATCATCAACAGGCATTAAACCTGGATGTTCTGCAGTTTCACCACCAACAAGGGCACATTCAGACTGAATACATCCTTCAGCAACACCCTTAACGATAGTCGCAATCTTTTCAGGATAATTCTTACCACATGCAATGTAATC
>NZ_DAWDDM010000372.1:0-1560 GCF_052354645.1 Catenibacterium sp. | reverse complement strand
TAATCTACCTGTCCGCTTGAGTCATTGAGGTCTTTTATAGATATATGTAATATCGCATTCATCTCATTTTTAAATTGATTGAAAGACTGTTCATTTGGAAAGGTGACATGTACTTCTCCTTCTAGCTGGTATCCATCACTTAATAGTTTATCTAGCGTATAAATATTAAAAGTGAATGTATGATCAAACATAGGAGTAGACTTTAAATATTGATTCTTATCATGAGTAAGATAAACATATTTCTTGTAATGGTTATCCTTATTCTTCGTGATAAACAAATTACCCTGATATTTATCTAAACAATTCTCTACAGTATGCAATATTTGAGTCGAATCATTATTCATAATATCATGAGGAATTTGAATAGAATAAAAGCCAGGTAATTCTTTTTCTGCATATACAATATGATTAAAGTATTCATGGCTTGTGAGGGTATAGCTTACAGAAAAGAAGTTACATGTAAGGATACAAAAGATGATAATAATAGCTTTTTTCATAGTAATCTCTCTTTCACATGCACTCTAACATAATAAAAACTGCACTTACATGGAATTGTTGTAAAATGCAGTTTGATGTTGTTTAGTGAATCACATCAAAGAGTATGATGTCATTCACTAAACATTGGTCTGTTTGCTGGTATTGATTGATTCCATGATATTCATCTACAATCTCATTGATGATTGTGAGTCCAATACCATGATCATTTTTATTTTCTTTACTTGTATAGCCTTCTTTAAGAGTGACAGGCTGATCAATTGAGTTCTTTATTTGTATATATAGATTGTTGTTTTTGTTTTTTAAAGAGATAGAAACATTACTATCTGTTGTTTTAGAAGATGCTTCAAAACTATTTTTAAATAGGTTATAAATTAGTGATGATAGCTTAGAATCATCCATTGTGATAGTTCCTAGTATTTGATCATCTATATGACTATGGACTTGAGGATATTCCTCTTTGAAATACTGATACAGCATATTAATGATATGATTTTGTGAATCATTATTGGACTTATATAAGTGATGACTGAGAGTATCTAAATAAGGAAGTAATTGATCCTGTTGGTTTAAATAATAGTCCTTAATCATAAGAATCTGTTTATTGTAATCATGCTTGAATTTTCTAAGTTCCTGATATTTATGTGTATAAGAAGAAAGATATGACTGCTGCAGCTGGATGATTGTTTCTAGATTCTGTTTTGATATGTCTTCTTTTTTCTTTTCATAATTCATTTTCAAACAGAAATATAGTAAGAGCATCAATAATAGTGATGTAATGAGAAATAAAATGATATTCCATTTTATACTCTTATTCATAGAAATGTAGAGATTAGTCAATAAGACAAGCTGTGCTGATAATAATATACAGACAGAAGATAGAATAATCAAAATAGAGTTATTAATGATTAAATGATTTCGCTTTGTGATAAAACAAAGGAGAGTTATAAGAATCAATGATACAAGTGCACTGATGAATGATAAGTTATTGATTTCATAGAATGACAAGAACGAATTGATACATATTTGAAAGAATACCATGATAATATAAGAAGAAATAAATTC
>NZ_DAWDDM010000371.1:0-1563 GCF_052354645.1 Catenibacterium sp. | reverse complement strand
ATGGACCTTTTATTGTTGCTATTAATAAGATTGTTTAACCAGGTGCTGATCCTCAGCGTATTATGACTGAAGTATCTGAACTTGGACTTATGCCTGAAGAATGGGGTGGAGATGTTCCTTATGTAAACATTTCAGCTAAAAAGGGTATTGGTATCGATGAATTATTAGAAACAGTTACAGTTGTAGCTGAACTTGCTGAATTAAAAGCAAATCCAAAGCGTATGGCTTATGGTAGTGTTATTGAAGGCCGTCTTGATAAGGGTAGAGGACCAGTTGCGACTTTATTAATTCAGAATGGTACTTTAAGAAGTGGTAACCCAATTGTTGTTGGTGCGACTTATGGTCGTGTCAGACAGTTAGTTGATGATCGTGGACGTGAAATTAAATCTGCAGGTCCTGCAACTCCAGTAGAAATTACTGGTTTAAATGATGTGCCTGAAGCAGGTGATAAGTTCATGGTATTTGAAACTGAAAGAGAAGCGAGACATGTCGGTGAAGAACGTGCTCAGAAGAAGATTGAAGAAGAAAGAAACTCTACTTCAGCAATGAGTCTTGATGATTTATTCTCACAGATGAAGTCTGGTGAAGTCGTTGACTTAAATATCATTGTTAAAGCTGACGTAAATGGTACTGCAGAAGCAGTTAAGAGTTCATTAGAAAAGATTGATGTAGAAGGTGCAAGAGTGAACGTTATCCGTTCTACTGTTGGTGCTATTTCTGAATCTGATATCCTTCTTGCAAGTGCTTCTAAGGCAATTATTTATGGTTTCAATGTAAGACCAGATGCTAATGTACGTCGTAAAGCAGATGAAGAAGGTGTAGAAATCCGTTTACACCAGGTAATCTATAAGATGGTTGAAGAAATTGAAGCAGCCATGAAGGGTATGCTTGCTCCTGAAATGGAAGAAGTTGTTACTGGTCAGGCTGAAATCAGACATATTTATAAGGTTTCTAAGATTGGTAATATCGCTGGATGTTATGTAACAGATGGTTCTATTAAGAGAGATTGTGGTATCAGATTAATTCGTGAAGGTATCATTGTTTATGAAGGTAAGCTTGCTTCATTAAAGCGTTTCAAGGATGATGCGAAGGAAGTTAACCAGGGCTATGAATGTGGTTTAACTATCGAAAACTATAACGATATCAAAGAAGGCGATATCGTTGAAGGATATGTTATGCAGGAAGTTGAAGGTTAATTTATGGCTTCATTAAAAGTTGATAAAATGAATCATTATATCATGAAGGAATTATCATTAATTCTTCGTGATGAAGTAAAAGATCCAGCATTACGTATGTGTACTGTTACTTCAGTGAGCTGTACAAATGATATGTCTGTCGCAAAGGTTTATGTGACATTCATGAAGAATCAGGGTAAAGGTCTTCAAGCATTAGATAGATGTAAAGGTTTTATCCGTTCACAGCTTGCGAGAAGATTAAAAATTAGAAAATGTCCTGAATTAATCTTCAAGGTAGATGAATCATTAGAATATGGTAATCGTATTGAAGAATTAATTAAGAACTTACACTAAGAGTCTCTATCAAGAGGCTCTTTTTTTATTAAAG
>NZ_DAWDDM010000370.1:0-1566 GCF_052354645.1 Catenibacterium sp. | reverse complement strand
TTCTTGAGCTCAATACAGTACTTAATAAAGCTTGTTAACATCTATCGAACACTTGGATTACTTGTATCTCTTATTCTTTATATTGGTGCATCAGTTTTATCTCATACATTCTATAATACATCAGGAAGTTTGCTTGCTACATTGGCTTATTTCCTTAATATCATAAATATTCTTACTCCAAGCATTATTAAAAGTCCTGTTTTAAATAACAATCCTTATCTCTTCTATATTGGTACGGCATTACTCTATTATCTCTTGTCATCTATTCTTTTTGGAATGAGGGATTATCATGATTCCACTGCTTAAGCTTATTAAGAAACAGGACACTATTTCACTTATTATTTTGATTCTTCTTATTCCTGTAGTCACAAGATTAAGTAAAAGAGTAAACTTCATCTATATTCTTCTTACAAGTAACTATATCACCTTGATTTTGAATATTGCGTGTCTTGTATTGATTTATAAGAAGATCATGATCATCAATGGGATTAATCATACTTTGATTACACGTATGGGATATAAGAATACACAACAAACCACTTATTCTTTTATGATTATTATTACACTATCTTTCTTGATTATTCTCTATGGCTTCTTATTTCTTGTATATGGTATCTCTCAAATGAGTATCAACCTTCTATTGATGTTAGTTATTTACACATTTCTTTATCTGTTTGAGATATCTATTATTTACTTACAGTTCAATAGAAAATCAAATATTCTCTATATTGCTTTACATATCATTATTAATTTAATTTGTCATTATATGTTCTTCTAGGAGGAGATAAATATGTTGAAAGTCAATCATATTAAAAAGAGCTTTAAACAAAACACTGTATTAGAAGATATCAATCTAGAAATAAATAAAGGAGAATGTCTCTATATACATGGAAAGAATGGATGTGGTAAATCTACACTCTTTAAGATCATCTGCGATATTATTCAAACTGATTCAGGCACTATTGAAAAGAAGCCTGATACATATATTGGTGCACTTATAGAAAATCCAGGATTTATTGAAAATGAATCTTTAAGATTCAATCTTGAGTTTCTTGCTTCAATCAATCATCACTATAATGAAGAAAGAATAAGAGAACTATGTCATATGTACTCATTAGATTATGATAGTTCTTCCACACTTAAGAATTATTCTGTAGGTATGAGACAAAAAGCAGGTATTATCCAAGCAGTTATGGAAAATCAGAATCTTATTTTCTTTGATGAACCAACTAGAGGGTTGGATGAAGAGAGCATTATCGTATTTGAGAATATGGTGAATACATTAGTGAAAATGGGTAAAAGTGTAGTGATTGCATCACATGACCGCTTAGCACGTGTAAACTATACTCATACCTATTTACTAGAAGAGGGGAAGCTTCAAAGTGAAGACTATTAAGAACTATGTTTCTCTCTTCATTCTATTTCTTATTTGTAAAGAAGTATTTCATATCAACTTTATTGATTATGCAGATATCAAATACTTCTTTCCTCAAAGACCTATTTATATTGTTTTTTCACTTCTAGTTAACTATTTTTATTTAAAAATAGTGTTTGATTGTATCTTCC
>NZ_DAWDDM010000369.1:0-1569 GCF_052354645.1 Catenibacterium sp. | reverse complement strand
CTCACATGCCTTTCACGCATGCATTCACGGGTTCGAATCCCGTACCGGTCACCATTTCTCAACATACGATCGAAAGATCGTTTTCATTTGCGGGTGTAGTTCAATGGTAGAACTTCAGCCTTCCAAGCTGACTACGTGGGTTCGATTCCCATCACCCGCTCCATACGATTAGAAGATAGACTTAGGTCTATTTTTTTATTATCTAAATACCCACAGTTACGAGCTGTGGGTATTTTTATTTATTCTAATAGTTCAAAACTATTAATCAATTCATTTTTAGATTCATACAATAATTCAGTTTTACCTGAATCAATATTATATATATATATATTCCTTGATGTTTATCATTGCGCCCAAGAAGAATAATCTGATGAGAAGAACTAAAACAAGTATACTGTGTTACATCCATAATTTCATCAATATTAATTCCTGCTTTTTTCTTATTTGTTTTTGTATCTAATGTATATGTATGATATTGAGGATTCCAAGCTGGTATGCTGTCACTTTCAGTAAATGTAAGATTTCCATTTTCCATTGGAAGCATTCTATAGACTAACTTGCGATTTGTAGTATAGATACGTTTGAGTTGATTATTCTTCAAACGATAAATATGCGTATTAGGTGCAATATACTTACTACCCTTACCCGCATTTGCATCTTCTAATGCCTGATCTTCTTCTTTTTGATTACTTGCACATAGATATAAATCATGATTGAAAACATCATAGACCATATGATCAAAATCTAAATCCTCTTCTGCCTTAATCTTACTGAACTTCTTTGTTTCTATATTATAACGATAAGGCTTGAGTGATCTTTGACCTTTTTCTACGCCTAATACATAGATATTATTCTCTACAGGAATAATTCTGTTAATTGCGGTTAATCCACCAGACAACTTTTTAGATTTCTTTGTATCAAGATCATAAGTATACAGATGATCACCACTATTATCTTCTTCAGCATAATATACAGCATTATTAGATTTAGAATAGACACCAAGTGGATTAGAAGAAGTATACTTTTTAGTCACTTTCTTAGTAGATAATGAATATTCATAGATATTCACTACTACATTCCCCTTCTTATCATATCCACTTGTTGTAATAGATAGATAACGTTCTTTATTTGTTTTACAGCCCGTTATTACAAAAATACAGAGTACCACCAACAATTGAATTAACTTTTTCATAACTATTCTCCTTTCTTTATTCAATTGGAATACCTCTTCATATATATTATATATGTTGGTTTATGACAAATACAATCACAAAAAACTTTTTGAAGCAATCTGTTGTTTTTTTGTTTACAGATTATACAATTATGTTAGCGCTTATATATTTTTATATAAAGAGGTGAACTTCTATGATTGAATTAACAAACTTTACATACAAAACAAATAAAGTTCTTTTCGATGGTGCATCTTTCAAAGCTCCCTCTACTGGAATGATAGGTATTGCAGGTGAGAGTGGCTGTGGAAAAACCACTTTTTTAAAAATTATATCTAAACAGATTCATCTAGCCTCTATCGTGAATAATGCCCCTTCTATATTCTATGAAAAACAGGAT
>NZ_DAWDDM010000368.1:0-1576 GCF_052354645.1 Catenibacterium sp. | reverse complement strand
CTTAATGCCTGATTCATACCTGCATAAGCAGCTAAAGAAGGGACTGATTTAATTCTTACATCAGACACTGCAGCAAGTGTCTTGGCAATTGTCATAGCCACTCTAACACCTGTATAAGAGCCAGGTCCTGATGTAATAATCATTTCATTGACATCCTTTAATGCAATATGATGACGATCAAGCACTCCCTTTAATGTAGGAATTGCTTTTTCTGATTGTCTTCTAGAACCTTTTTCCTGGAAGGCTTCTAGACACACATTATCCTGATATAAGCCTACAGCTAAATAACTATTTGATGTATCCATCACTAAACTAATCATGTGTAACCTCCCTCACATAGTTCTCATATTTTTCACCAATAGGATGAAGCTTTAAAGAACGTGTTTCATCTTCATTCTTTATTATTTCAATTTCTAATCTTTCTTCTGGAATAATGTCTTCAATAAACTGTGGCCATTCAATCGCACATAAGCCATCATCTTCAAACATCTCTTCAAATCCCAAATCATCATCTGCCCCTTCTAGGCGATATGCATCAAAATGATAGAGAGTCATACGTCCAGAATAAACCTTCACAATAGTAAAAGTAGGAGAATTGATGATCTTCTTGATGTCAAGTCCCTGTCCAATTCCTTTTGTGAATGTAGTCTTACCGGCCCCTAAATCACCTGTTAATGTGATAATAGAATGGGGAAAGATTGTTTCTCCAATACGTTTACCAAAAGCAATCATTTCAGCTTCATTTTTTAAGTTTATCATTTTTAGTTCCTCTATTTTTCATCATCTGCTGATACTTATTATACCACTCCTGGGCAAATCCTGCACGAAAAGGGCCAGATGCATTCATCGTCATCACAATCAAACGATTGAGCTGTTCATGGAATATCTCATCTAATTCATCTGAATATTGATATTTAATACGATGAGCCGCATATTCACCTTCATCTAATACCTTATATCGATAGCCAGGCCATACCTTTAAATCTAAATCATAATCAATATATTTAAGTGCTTCTCCATCATATAATATAGGAGAGGCAATATTACAATAATAATAGATACCATCACTTCTAATCATACAAATGACATTATACCATCTATCCTTAGGAAAATAACAGATAGCTGGTTCTTTAGTGACCCAGGAACGACCATCTGATTCTGTAACTAATGTATTATTATTTATACCGATAAAATGGCGATCTGTTTCTTCTAATATCTTACAGCGTGACCACGTACGATGTGGTTTACCGTCATGTTTATAGCAATGGATGAGCACATCCTGCCCCACTAATGAATTCTTCATAATCAAACCTCTTTCAACCTATCGAATATCATAGCAAAAAACAGGTGAAATGTACATAAACCTCACCTGTTTTTTCCTAAATAAAGCCTTTTTAAGTTATCGTTTTGTGTTTAAGATAAAAAAACAGTGGTTTCCCACTGTTAAATAGCCTTAAATGCTTTCTTAAGTTTTGGATAAATAAGTGCAAATACTACATAAGTTAAAATAAGTGTACCTACATTCTGACTACTCCCACAGGCAAGCCCGTGGGGTTCTCACTGTCAAGTTTAGCTT
>NZ_DAWDDM010000367.1:0-1576 GCF_052354645.1 Catenibacterium sp. | reverse complement strand
ATTTTAATTGACATTTAAAATAAACTTTGATAAACTATGACTGTTTTAAAAGCAAGT
Organism: Catenibacterium sp.; assembly: GCF_052354645.1. Classification (NCBI taxonomy): domain Bacteria; kingdom Bacillati; phylum Bacillota; class Erysipelotrichia; order Erysipelotrichales; family Coprobacillaceae; genus Catenibacterium; species Catenibacterium sp. Next base: position 1,519 of record NZ_DAWDDM010000367.1, on the reverse strand, counting down.
AATATTTATTATATTTGTGATTATAAATAACATTTAGGGAGGAAATAAGATGAAGAAGATCTCTTATTCAAAGATGGCAGACGTTGTTTCTGCTAAAAGAAAAGAAAAGAAGTTAACACAGGCTCAGCTTGCTGATATGACTGGTATCCATAGAGCAATGCTTAGTAGATTAGAAGGACAGGATTATATTCCTTCTATTGATCAGTTACAATCATTAGCTGAAGTATTAGATTTTGAAGTAACAGACTTATTCGAAGAAGAAAAGAAAGAAACTAGTAAACCTGTAGTAGATAAGAAATACAATATTGCAGTAGCTGGTACTGGATATGTAGGTTTATCTATTGCAACTCTTCTTTCTCAGCATCACCATGTAACAGCTGTTGATATTATTCCTAGTAAAGTAGAACTTATCAACAATAAGAAGTCTCCTATCCAGGATGATTATATTGAAAAATATTTAGCTGAAAAAGAACTAGACTTAACTGCTACATTAGATGGTGAAGAAGCATATAAGAATGCTGATTATGTTGTTATTGCAGCACCTACTAACTACGATAGTAAGAAAAACTTCTTTGACTGTTCTGCAGTAGAAGCAGTTATTGAATTAGTATTAAAGGTAAATCCTGATGCTACTATGGTTATTAAGTCTACTATCCCTGTAGGCTATACAGCTTCTGTAAGAGCTAAATATAATACTAAGAATATTATCTTTAGCCCAGAGTTCTTACGTGAATCTAAGGCTTTATATGATAACCTATACCCTTCTAGAATTATTGTTTCTTGTGATGAAGACACTAGAGAAAAAGCTAAAGTATTTGCATCACTATTACAGCAGGGTGCTATTAAAGAAAACATTAATACTTTATTTATGGGATTCACTGAAGCAGAAGCAGTTAAATTATTTGCTAATACATATCTCGCATTACGTGTATCATACTTTAATGAATTAGATACTTATGCTGAAACAAAAGGTTTAAATACACAGGAAATCATTAATGGTGTATGTTTAGATCCACGTATTGGTACTCATTACAATAACCCAAGTTTTGGTTATGGAGGATATTGTTTACCTAAGGATACTAAACAGTTATTAGCTAACTTTAATGATGTTCCACAGAATATGATTAGTGCTATTGTTGAAAGTAATAGAACTAGAAAAGATTATATTGCAGACAAAGTACTTGAAATGGCTGGTGGATATGAAGCAAATAGCGATTATGATCCAAGCAAAGAAGAAGAAAAAGTCATTGGTGTATATAGACTTACTATGAAGTCTAATTCTGACAACTTTAGACAGTCTTCTATTCAGGGTGTTATGAAGAGAATTAAAGCTAAGGGTGCTAAGGTTGTTATTTATGAACCAACACTTAAGGATGGAGATACTTTCTTTGGTTCTTTAGTTATTAATGATTTAAAGAAGTTCAAGAAAGAAAGTCAGGCTATTGTAGCTAATAGATATGATTCTTGTTTAGATGATGATATAAATAAGGTATAAAATAGAGTAATCTTTATAAGATAA
>NZ_DAWDDM010000366.1:0-1578 GCF_052354645.1 Catenibacterium sp. | reverse complement strand
ATGTTCTGTCTCAGCCCGTCTCCCGGACTGCCTGTCTATAATACCCAATATCCGCTCGTTTGTAAAGTGTTTTTTTAATATTTTTTGATTTTTTTATAAAAAATATTTAAAATCTCTTATATTGTTTATTTTCATCAAAACAAGGCTATCTTATCACATAAGACAGCCCTGTTTAATAGTTTAATGTGTTTTATTTTGTTCAGTATATTCTACAATACGTTGTGCTAGTTCCATAATGGATTCAAAATTTTCAGCACCACCAATAAATCCTCCTGGATGGATAAAGCGTGCACCTTCTACTCCAGTAAGTTCTACTAATTCTTGATCACGTTTTCCACACCACTCTTCAGGTACTTTGATACGTGTATCAAAGCTTGCTGGCGATAGAGGAACGCCTTGAAAGTTCCATCCTCCTCTTTGAGATGGAAACACAGTTAAATAGATATCATTCACTTTATTGCTTTCTGATTTAAGTAATGTACCTTTCCATGGGACAAACTGTTCTAGAATCATAATATGATGTTCTGATAAGTCAATTTGTGCTTCAACATAATCCATTCCTTGAATTCTACTTACTTCTGAATGAATGCAGGTATCAAATATCTCTTTAAGTAATGGTTCACCATTTTTATGATAGTGTTCCATTAAGATAGCGAGCTGTTCTACTGGATAAGCAGTGACTTCATCTGTTTCTTCACGTTCAAAAGAAAGTGGCTGCACAAACATCTTATTCACATCATATACACCTAAATCTGCATGTTTACTTGATTTATTGTAATAAGTGATGATTTCTTCACCATATTCTTTCCACATATCTATGGCATCACCTTCTTCATTAAAGATGAAACATTTCGCTTCATTGGCTTTATCTAAAACAATCTTCTTCATCACCTGATCTAACCAATCATAACCATCATCCCAATCAAGTTCATTATTATTATAAACATCCTTTAAATATTCAATATATACATGAAAAACCGTTCTCATAAAATCAACTGATTTTAAAAATGCTTCATCTCCACTAATAGGTGAATTCCAGAAAGGGTTACTAATAGAAATGACAGATGAAATAGTCATGGAAATGCGTTCACCTTCTCCATTATCCAATGCATCTATAGGCATGATAATCTGATCATCTATATCATAAAAATAATCTTCTATATAATCTTGAATTCCTAATTTTTCAAGTATCTGCATGCCATAGTCACGCCAAATAAGACCTACAGAAGAATAAGCAATTCCATTATCTCTTCTTACTTTATCATCCTGGTGATGATCATACTTTCCTAAACCAATATCATAGACAAAAGCATCTGTATCTTTTTCATCTATTTCTGCAACTCTCGCAAGTGAAGCATCTTCATATAATATTTCTAATAAGACTGTCGCCATAACATCATCTGCATGAAATGATCCAGCATGAGTTATAAACTTTGCATCCTTTTCTTCTACTATCTTAATCATATTATCTCCTCTTTTATACTCTTATCTATCATATCATTCTTACAAGAAACTTACACTACTAAAAAAGCCCTCCTGTCGGAAGGCATAAAAAAAAGGACCTGGCAGCTTGCTATT
>NZ_DAWDDM010000365.1:0-1580 GCF_052354645.1 Catenibacterium sp. | reverse complement strand
ATTTACGATCATCTATGAGATGACGATCAGTTAATAAAGCCATACACTTCATGATTTCTATTTCATTATAGTCTCCATAAGTTTCTAAGCGTTTCTTTAAGTCATGGAAACAATAGTCATGATAGCTAAGCAGCTTTACTGCTTTAAAATATAAATGTCTGATATTCTGCTTCTCTTTAAGAATATCTATAACTTCCTGATTGACACGAGTTTGAATAGCGAGATGGAATGTTTCTACATCTTCTATAGTACATTCAAGAGCTATTTTTCTTTTACCACTTACAAATTCTACTGAAACTAGCTTTTCATGTGGTTTTATTGAAGAGACTACAAAACAGTTTTCAAAATGATCAATAGAACTGTTATACACATGTATCACTCCTTTATAGAATGTATGAGAATCAAATTGCTGGGCATGCTTTACTGCATACTCTTTATAAGGTGTAAGATCATCATGAGATAATTCTATTACTTTTTCGATATATTCTTCTTGAGTATAGAAGAAATGACCATTACCACCCTCTACAATAACAGGATCTAAATTAGAATCATATCTTGCAAGAACTGGTAAAGAAGAGGCCATCGCTTCAATAAATGTTAGACCTTGTGTTTCAGTTAGAGATGCTGAGACAAAAAGATCACCGGAATAATAGAAATCAGGAATAACGTCTGCACTTTGACATCCTGCAAAACGAATATAATCATCCATATTTAAATCATGTGTTAATTGCATTAAAGTATTCTTTGCAGGTCCATCACCTATAATAAACAATCGTATATTTGGATTTCTTTGAATGATTTCAGGCATTGCGTTAATGATGAGATCTAATGATTTTTCTTCAGCAAGTCTACCTAAAGAGATTAAATTAAAATGATTACTAAGACCATACTCTTCTTTGATTTGAGTTGTATGTTCTTTATTATATGTTTTAAAGCGTTCTAATTCGAGTCCAGTTGGTACAATATTGATTTCTTTTTTGATACCAATAGATTTCATCATAGAAGCTGTTTTAACACTAGGGACAATGAGAGACGTAGTATGGGTTGTATATATCTTCATCAGCTTCTTGACAATCTTTTTTGCGATTGAATCAAATGGTTCGATTCCTTTAGTGACATAGTAAGTATAGTCATAAAGATTGGTATGGAATGTATATACTGTAGGAATATTAAGCTTATAACCACATAATCGTCCAAATAAGCCTACGCCATATTCAGTCTGCGTATGAATGATATCAGGATTAAATTCTTTAATCTTTTTAAATATTCTATTATTATAAATGCCTGCCATACGGTATCCATAAATACTTTTAAGAGAGATTCCATTCATTCTAATAATAGATGGATCATCTTCCATATGAACACCAAGAGGAGGAATTGTAGTTATAATCAAGACTTGATGACCATGTTTCATTAATTCATTTCTGAGTATACCAATCGATGAAACAACGCCATTAATATCAGGATAATAAGTGTCTGTAAATATCGCAATACGCATGTTGAATCTCCTTTAGCTTGCACTTACATTATACTGAATATAATTGAACATTAAAACAGAAAACAAAGGACCTGGCCGCTTG
>NZ_DAWDDM010000364.1:0-1599 GCF_052354645.1 Catenibacterium sp. | reverse complement strand
AATATATGTAAGTATTGGTATTGGTAAAATTCTAAAGATATGCATTTTATAAGGTGATAATGTATGAAGTTTTTCATATAAAATCTTGAAATTATATTTAAGCTCTTTCGCTGTATTTTTCATCACAAGTTTATCTTGACCTACGGATTCAGGATATTCTGTTTGATAATAAGCATCTGCAAGAGGTACAACCATCCCAAGATGACATAACTGCCATATATGCATATCATTGACCTGTTGAAAAGGTATGCGTGCATGTTTAAATATTTGTATGAGCTGCTGTGTCCTGTTTGTCTTTTTTCCTGTTATTTCAGAAAAAGTAGTCGGCTGTATAAGTCTTGGAGTAAGTGATGCATCAAGTATATCATTTGTGATACTGCCTCCAGCTCCCGGAAAAGCTGGCAATATTCTTCCTTTTCCTACAATGCTTTCCCATTTTTCATAAGTATCTATTGAGTTAACCATTGTGATAATGTTTTTACTTTTGTTGGATTTCAATTCTTTCAGTGCCTGATATAATTGATTTTCTCTAACAGTTAAAAAAATAAAATCATATATATCATTATCTTGTAAGTAATCAATGACCTTGATATCTACTTTTTTGATTATATTATTTTTCTTATAAAGGAGTCCTTGATTTTGAAGGGCTTCAAGTCTATGTCCTCTTGCATAAATAGTTGTATCATACCCTGCTTCTTTCAACAAAACTGCATATAATGAACCAATAACCCCTGCACCATATATAAGTATTCTCATGATATTACCTCTTTGTTAGTTTGTACTAACTTATAGATTTAGTATATCACTATGAAATAGATACCACAATTAATATATTAGTTATAACTAACAAAAAAACATGAACATCATGTGTTCATGCTTATGATTCACCATCTAATTGTCTTAATGTCTGTCTTATACATGAGAACCTAGATTGTAGGCTTCTTTAAGTTTAGTATTACTAAATATATCTCCACCACTAGATACACCACCACAAAGTACAGTGCCTTTAATAGATGTCTTTTCAAAACAATCAATCCAGCCACTAAGTCCAGTAATAGCTTTTTCAAAGACTTCATCTCCTTCTTCTGCAGCTGTCGCAAGAAGATATACATCTCTAAACTTATAGTCTTTAGAATACATTGGGTTGAGACGATCAATCAATGTTTTCATTTGTCCACTCATTTCATAATAGTAGATAGGTGTAGCCCATACAACAACATCTGCTTTAAGTACACTATTCATGATATCTGCTACATCATCTTTTATGACACAATGTCCTGTTTTCTGGCATGCGAGACATCCAATACAGAAACGAATATCTTTATTTTTAAGTGATATATACTCTACCTCATTTCCTGTATCTCTTGCCCCTTCTACAAAGCTTTTCGCAAGTAATTCTGAATTACTACTACTTCTTAGACTTGTTGATAATACAACGACTTTTTTACTCATAATATCCTTTCCTTTCCTATAAAGATATTCTAAAGTGTAAAGTTTACTTCATAGCAAGAAAATTATTACTTCTTTTGTAATGTTTTACCTAGTAGTGATCCTAGAACTGCGATCATAGAATAGACTATAATATAGCTGCAAGCTAAA
>NZ_DAWDDM010000363.1:0-1606 GCF_052354645.1 Catenibacterium sp. | reverse complement strand
AAAAGAATGGTGCCTTATATGCAGAATATAAGAAGCTAGGAGAAGCAGAAACTAAGGTGATCTTTGGTGGAAGACTAGGAGAATATAAGTATTATGATATGGATGCAGTTATTGCAGCTGCATTAGACAGAGTTAAAAAGGAATTTAATTAATTCCTTTTTTCTATCTATGGAATTATAATATACTTATATTTATGAGGTGATGTATAATGAAAAAGGTATTAGTTTTTGGAATGACTGATAATCCAGGCGGTATGGAAAGTGTCATCATGAATTATTATAGACATATTGATCGTTCAGTTTTACAATTCGAATTTCTTTGTAATACAGAAAAAGTTGCATATGAAGATGAGATAAGAGAATTAGGTGGAGTAATACATAATATTTGTGCAAGAAGCAAAAATTTGAAACAATATAAACATGATATGAAAGATTTCTTTGAGAACAACGCGGATAAATATTGTGCATTATGGTTTAATACATGTTCTTTATCAAATATTGATTATTTACTTTATGCAAAGAAGTATCATATTCCTAAGAGAATTATACATTGTCATAATGCGGCTAACGGTGGAGATTCTTTTTTAAGAAATATACTTCATAAATATCATCAAAGAAAAGTATTTAAGTATGCAACAGATTTTTGGACTTGTAATCAGGATTCTGATTTATGGTTCTTTGGGAAAGCTAGTAAAGAACTTCCAAATTATAGAGTTATTTATAATGCGATTGATTTAGACCATTTTGCGCCTAATGATGAAGTAAGAAAAGATTATAGAAGAAATTAAATATTTCTAATGAGATTTTACTTGGGCATGATGGTAGATTTCATTATCAAAAGAATCAGGAATTCTTAATTAAAGTAATGAAAGAATTAAATCAAAGATATCCAGATAAATATAAACTAATATTAATTGGACAAGGTGAAAATATGAAGATGATTCAAGATATGATTAATGAATATCATCTTCAAAATTCAGTCATATTACCTGGGGTTGTAAGTAATGTGAACGATTATTTACAAGCAATAGATATTTTCTGTTTCCCTTCTCGTTTTGAAGGATTAGGACTTTCTTTGGTAGAAGCAGAAGCAAATGGATTACCATGTGTTATTTCTAATACTATTCCTAAAGACGCTATTGTAAATAAAGCAGTAGATGCATTAGGCATTGAAGAGAGTAATATTAATGAATGGGTAAATAGCATAGAAGCCTTTTCAAAAGTTAATAAGAGTTTAAATAGAGAAGATTTTATAAATAATCACTATGATATCGATTTAGAAGCTTCTCGAGTAGAAAAATTGATGATAGATTAATTTTATTAAAAAAGAAGAGATGAATTATGAAAAATATACTAATGATTGGAATGACTCCTAATCCAGGTGGGATTGAGAGTTTCATTATGACATTTTATAGATATTTAAAAAAATATTATAGGATTGATTTTTTGACTACATTTGATACATGTGCTTATAGTAAAGAAATTTTGGAGAATCAATCACAAATTTTCACAATAAAATCAAGTCAATTTAAGGACTCTTCAAATTTTAATAAAGAAGTGTCAGAGTTTTTTAAGAATCATGATTACGTTATCATCTGGTTTTATGC
>NZ_DAWDDM010000362.1:0-1615 GCF_052354645.1 Catenibacterium sp. | reverse complement strand
AAACACATTCAAACACAATGGTCGATATATTCAGTTACTTATAGTTCCCTCCTTTTTTGCTTGCTCGGTAGTAACTACCATGTTTTATAATTTTATTGTACAAATATAAAGGAGGAATTACAATGAAAACACTTTATTTAATGCGTCATGGACAGACTTTATTTAATGCACAACATAAGATTCAGGGATGGTGTGATGCACCTCTTACAGAAATTGGAATTAAACAGGCAGAAGTAGCTGGAAAATGGTTTGATGATAATCATATTCAGATTGATGATGCTTATTGCAGCACAAGTGAAAGAGCGAGTGATACACTTGAAATAGTTACACATCATAATATGCCTTATACACGTTTAAAGGGATTAAAAGAAATGAACTTTAGTGTCTTTGAAGGAAAAGATGAATGTCTTAATCCACCATTTCCTTATCTAGATTACTTTAAAACTTATGGTGGAGAATCACAGGAGGAAGTACAGAAAAGAGTTGTAAAGACTATCACAGAAATTATGGAAAATACAAAAGGTGATAATGTCCTTGTTGTATCTCATGGAGCTGCTTGTGCCAACTTTATTAGAAACTTTGAAGAATATAATGTAGCTCACTATAAGAAAGGTATTAAGAACTGTGCTATCTTTGTATGTACATATGAAGATGGAATCTTCTCTTGTAAAGAAATCATCAATCATGATTTTAGTAGTTTCATGTAAAAGTTCCTTTTTGGAGCTTTTTTTAGTATGATAAATAAGACAGGAGGATGAAATATGATAAAAGCAATTTTCTTTGATATAGATGGAACATTACTTTCACATACTACGTATAGTGTTCCAGAATCTACTAAAGAAGCATTAAGACTATTAAAAGAGAAAGGTATACTTACATTTATTGCGACAGGAAGACATTTAAGTGAGATGAGGAATCTTCCTATACAGGATTTAGAGTTTGATGCCTGTATCACTTTAAATGGACAGTATTGTTTCAATAAAGAAGGAATGATTTATGGACTTCCTATTGAACAAACAGACATCAACAACATCATCAATTATGTAGATACAAACCATATGCCCTGCATATTTGTAGAAGATGAATTGATGTATATCAATTTTAATAATGAAGTTGTAGAAAAAGTACAGAAAGCTATTTCTACACCACTACCAGAATTAGGAGATATTCATAGAGGTTATACACATCCTATTTATCAGGTCATTCCTTATGATACAAATGATGAAAGATTAAAAGAAATTAAGGAACTTATGCCTCATTGTAAGGAGACACAATGGAACCCTCAGGCAGTGGATATTATTCCTGCAACGGGTGGTAAACAGAATGGCATTCATGAAGTATTAAAGTATTATTCTATTGATCAAAGTGAAACAATGTCTTTTGGTGATGGCAAGAATGATATTGATATGTTTGAGTATACAAAGATTTCTGTTGCCATGGGTAATGCAGAAGATGATGTTAAAAAAGCTGCAGACTATGTCACAGATGATATCGATGAAAATGGTTTATATAATGCATTAAAACATTTCGAAATAATTTAAAAGCAGGCATCGCCTGCTTTCAGATTGTTGACAAATTAGATGAAAATATCAATTGGGCTATCCCAAATTGGTAT
>NZ_DAWDDM010000361.1:0-1616 GCF_052354645.1 Catenibacterium sp. | reverse complement strand
TACTACAACAGAAGATTTTTTATACGAATTAAAAAGTTTATATGATTCTTATAAAGAAGAAATAAGAGGAATTGCTATTTCTGCTCCAGGAAGAATTAGTGAAGAAGGTGTTATGTTAACTGCAGGAATATTAGAATATTTAGAAGGATTTAATCTGGCACAGGAACTCTCAGAGGTATGTGATGGTATTAGTGTAACTGTAGAAAATGATGGTAAAGCAGCCGCTTTATGTGAAGCAACAATTGGTAGTGGAAAAGATTATCCTAATAGTGTTGCCCTTATATTTGGTACAGGTATTGGCGGAGGCGTTATAATTAATAAAGAAATATTAAGAGGTTGTTATTTGATTGCGGGAGAGTTTTCACCATTATTCACTAATTATGAAGTAGGTAATTATGATTGTTTTGCCACACTTTATTCGACAATTAGAATTGTAAACAAAGCAAAAGAAATAACTCATGAAGATGATTTAAATGGTGAAAGAATGATGGCACTTTATCGAGAAAAGTCTTATTCTGAATTAAATGATTATCTTGATGCTTGGTTTTTTGCGATTGCAAAGTTTTGCTACAATATTGATTGCCTTTACAATCCAGATGTTATTTGTGTAGGTGGTGGAATAAGTGCTGATCCGCTATTTGTAGAAAAAATTAAAGAAAATATCGATGTAATTTATAAAGAAGCCTTTGTTTTTAGAAAACCAAAGGTTGAAGTATGTATGTATCAAAATGATTCTAATTTATTAGGGGCATACTGTCGCTTTATTAAAATGAAAGGAGAATAACTATGAAGTTAATAATGAGAGCGGATGATTTGGGAATAAGTGAAGGAGTGAATTGTGGAATGTGTAAATTCAATAAAGATGGTGTTATTACAAGTGTAGGACTCATGCCTAATATGGAACATGCTTTAGATGGATATGAAATGATTAAAGATTGTAATGTATCTGTAGGTCAGCATACGAACATTTGTTTAGGAAAGCCTCTATGTTCTCCTGAAGAGATTCCAAGTCTAGTAGATGAAAACGGTGAATTCTATTCAAGTAAAGTTATTAATAAAAGAAAAGAAGATACAATTAACATTGAAGAATGTGAAAAGGAAATAGAAGCTCAATTAAATCATTTTATTGAAATCACTGGATTTAAACCACAGTATTTTGAAGGCCATGCTGTATTTTCTTTTAATTATATGAAAGCATTAGAAAATGTTGCAAAAAGACATGGTTTATTTTTTGTGAATCCTATGGATCCTCAATGGGTAAGTGAAAATCATATTCATGGATTAGGTATGATTCATTTTGATGAAAGAGGATTATATGATCCAAAAAGGTATATGGAAGATAATTTAGGGATGTTGAAAGATAATGAATGCTGTATTGCAATATTTCATCCTGGTTATTTAGATCAATATATCTTAACGAATTCCTCTTATACGCTTATTAGACCAATGGAATGTGATTTTTTGTGTAGTGATTGGTTAAAGGATTGGATTAAACAAAATGATATTCAACTAGTAACCTTATAGTAATCTACTATTCTTCTAAATGAACATAGAAAAAAATCTCATGTATACTTTTAAAGTATTTAGGGGGATATAGTAAGAATGTATGATTTTAG
>NZ_DAWDDM010000360.1:0-1625 GCF_052354645.1 Catenibacterium sp. | reverse complement strand
CACTAAAGATGAACATGAACCATCCGATGTTGTATTAAAGGTTGACCATTTAAGCTATCAGCCTAAGACTTCAGATAAACTTCTTTTAAATGATGTTTCATTTGAAGTAAGAAAAGGGGAAATTGTTTGTATTGCTGGTATTGATGGCAATGGTCAGAGTGAATTGATTTATAACTTAACTGGACTTGAACAGCCTAATATGGGTCATGTTTACTTAAATGATGAAGAAATTACACATAAGAGTATTCGTTATCGTAATGATCATGGTTTATCTCATATCCCAGAAGACCGTCATAAACATGGGTTAGTTCTTGATTATACTCTTGGTGAAAACTTGATTTTAAAATCATATTATAAGAAAGACTTCCAGAATCATGGCATTATTAATTTTGATGCAATGAATACTTATGCTGATCATCTTATTGAAGAATATGATGTACGTTCTGGTGAAGGTAGAAATTCTATTGTACGTGGTATGTCCGGTGGTAACCAGCAGAAAGCCATTATTGCAAGAGAAGTAGAACAGAATGATGACCTACTTATTGCAGTACAGCCTACACGTGGTCTAGATGTTGGGGCTATTGAATTTATTCATAAGCAGATTGTTAAGACAAGAGACAACAATAAAGCAGTATTACTTGTGTCACTTGAACTTGATGAAGTTATGAACTTATCAGATCGTATTTTAGTGATGTATGAAGGGGAAATCGTTGCGGATCTAAATCCAAAAGAGACTACTATTCAGGAATTAGGACTTTATATGGCAGGTTCTAAGAGAGGAGAAGGTTATGAAAAGTAATAAACCCGCTTTAATGGAACGTGCCAGCTTCAAATCAATTGTGTCTTCTTTAATCGCAATTTTAATGGGGCTAGTCGTTGGTTTTATCATTATCTTAATTGCTAATCCTAGTGATGCATTACAGGGATTATCTATTTTATTAACAGGTGGCTTTAGAGAAGGGTTATCTAGTATTGGACAGGTTATTTATTTAGCTGTACCAATCATGATGACTGGTCTATCTGTTTCATTTGCTTATAAATGTGGTGAATTTAATATCGGTGTTCCTGGACAGTATTTAGTAGGATGTTTCACTGCTGTATTTATCGCATTAAGAGCTACTTTTATTCCAGATAACTTAGTATGGATTTTTGCTATTTTAGGAGCTGGAATTGCTGGCGCTTTATGGGCACTTATTCCTGGTATCTTAAAGGCTGCTCGTAACGTAAATGTTGTTATTTCTGGTATCATGTGTAACTATATTGGTATGTTACTTGTTATCCAGGGTATTAAAGCAACTATCTACAACTCTACTGGTGCAGAAAGTTATGCTGTATCTAAAGCACGTAGTATTCCTGGATTTGGCTTAAATCAGATCTTTGGTGATCGTGTTAACCTTGGTATTATCATTGCAATCTTACTTTGTGTACTTGCTTGGTTTATCATGAATAAAACTACTTTTGGTTATGAACTAAAAGCATGTGGTTTCAATAAAGATGCAGCAAGATATGCAGGTATGAACGAAAAGAAATGTATCGTTTTAGCCCTTATGATATCAGGATTCTTTGCTTGAGTAGGTGGAGGCTTGACTTACTTATGTGGAACTGGTCAAACAATACGAATCAGA
>NZ_DAWDDM010000359.1:0-1660 GCF_052354645.1 Catenibacterium sp. | reverse complement strand
ATGATGTCTTCTTATGTAGATTAATAATTGTGGTACCACGGTTAACTCTCGTCCCTAGCGGATGAGAGTTTTTATATTCTAAAGAAGGAGAACAGACATGGAAGAAAGAAAGTTTACTGATCAGGAATTAGTAAGAAGACAGAAGTTACAGGAACTTAAAGATCTTGGAATTGATCCATTTGGACAGAGATTTGATGTGACTGCTTATACTTCAGACATTAGAAAGAACTATGGCGATAAGACTGCAGAAGAATTAGAAGAAAGCAAACCAGCTGTAAGTATTGCGGGTCGTATTGTTGCAAAGAGAAGAAAAGGTAAAGTATGCTTCATGAACCTTCTTGATAGAGATGGAAAAATCCAGTTATATATCAAGAAAGATACTGTTGGTGAAGATGTTTATGAATTAGTTAAGAAGAGCGATTTAGGTGATATTATCGGTATTGATGGTGAAGTATTCATGACTCATACTGGTGAATTAACTGTAAGAGTAGAAAAGTATACACACCTTACTAAGGCTTTAAGACCTTTACCAGAAAAGTTCCATGGTTTAACAGATACTGAAGAACGTTTCAGAAGAAGATATGTTGACTTAATCATGAATGATGAAGCACGTAAAGTAGCCTTCATGAGACCTAAGATTGTTCGTTCAATCCAGCATTATTTAGATGACAAAGGTTATACAGAAGTAGAAACACCAATCATGAACTCTATTCTTGGTGGTGCTGCAGCTAAGCCTTTCATCACTCATTTCAATGCATTAGATAAAGATTTCTACTTAAGAATCGCAACAGAATTAAACCTTAAGAGATTAATCGTAGGTGGTATGGATGCTGTTTATGAAATCGGTCGTTTATTCAGAAATGAAGGTATGGACAGAACTCATAACCCAGAATTCACTACTATTGAAGTATATAAAGCATTCTCTGATCTTGAAGGTATGATGGACTTAACAGAAGGTATCATTGCGAATGCCGCAATGACTGTCAATGGTACTTATGATGTAGAATACAAAGGTCATTCTATTTCATTAGCACCTGGATTCAAGAGAATCTCTATGGTTGAAGCAATTAAAGAAAAGACTGGTGTTGACTTTGGTGAACAGAAGACTTTTGAAGAAGCTAAGAAACTTGCTGAAGAACATGGTATTGAAGTAGAACCACATTTTGCATATGGTCATATTGTCAATGCATTCTTTGAAAAGTATGTAGAAGAAACAATTGTAGAACCAACATTCGTATATGGTCATCCAATTGAAATTTCTCCACTTGCAAAGAAGAACTTACAGGATCCTCGTTTCACTCAGAGATTCGAGTTATTCATCTGTGGTAACGAATATGCAAATGCATTCACAGAATTAAATGATCCAGATGATCAGTATGAAAGATTCGCAAATCAGTTAAAAGAAAAAGAATTAGGTAACGATGAAGCCAACGAAATGGATATGGACTATGTAGAAGCCCTTGAATACGGTCTTCCACCAACTGGTGGTATGGGTATGGGTATCGACAGATTAGTTATGTTATTAACTGGTCAGGAAACTATCCGTGAAGTTATCTTATTCCCACATATGAAGAATAAATAAGGACTATTAAGAGTATATGGATAATTTAATGTGGACCCCGTGTCAAGGACATTAAATAAAAAGGCGCTTAAAAATGAT
>NZ_DAWDDM010000358.1:0-1683 GCF_052354645.1 Catenibacterium sp. | reverse complement strand
TTTCTTCCACCTGTAGTGACAGGACCTATTATCATATGCATTGGTCTTTCACTTGCCGGCTCAGCTATCAATAATGCTTCAACAAACTGGGTTCTTGCAATTATTGCACTTGGAGTTATAATTATTTTCAATATTTGGGGAAAGGGCTTATTTAAGATCATTCCTATTCTAATGGGAGTAATTATTTCCTATGTTGTGGCTCTTATTATGAATACTGCTGGAATTACTAATCCTGATGGTTCCGCAATTCTTGATTTTACATCAATTGCATCATCTGCGTGGGTCGGAATACCTAAATTTCAGTTCATGAAGTTTGATATTACGTCCATTCTTGTTATGGCGCCTATCGCTGTTGCGACTATGATGGAGCATATTGGCGACATGTCTGCTATTTCTGCTACAGTAGAGCAGAACTTTATTGCTGATCCGGGTCTTCATAGGACACTTATAGGTGATGGAATTGCAACTGCATTCGCAGGAGCTATCGGAGGACCGGCTAATACAACATATGGTGAGAATACTGGAGTGCTTGAGCTGTCTAAGGTATATGATCCGAGAGTTATCCGTATTGCGGCTGTTTTTGCTATTGCACTTTCGTTTATTCCAAAGTTTTCGGCTGTAATATCTACTATGCCATCAGCGATTATTGGTGGAGTTTCATTTATGCTTTATGGAATGATTTCAGCAATAGGAGTTAGAAATGTTGTTGAAAACAAGGTAGATCTGACTAAATCAAGAAATCTGATTATTGCAGGTGTTATTTTTGTATGTGGTCTTGGCTTTGGAAATGGACTGACATTTACTGTAGCAGGAACATCAATTACACTGACAGCTTTGGCAATTGCAGCTATCGCTGGAATTTTCTTAAATGCTATTCTGCCGGGAAATGATTACGAGTTTGGAAAGAATCCTGATGGAGATGCAAGCAGGGGTGTGTATATGATGAACACTGACAATGATGAGGAAGAGGAATCATAGAAGTTAATTTGTATTTAGACTGATTTGTTAGTTGTAACAGTAAATAATTTAACAAACATTAAAAAGATATTAATAATATTTTACTTGATAAAGTTATATATATTCTCTACAATAAACTGGTATGGTGTATTTTCATAATTCACTTTACCAGTTTTTTTTTAGGGGATTAGATTTAATGGACAGAAAAAAGATATTTTGGGCGATAGCTTCTGTTTTTATAGCTATCTTAAGCATATGGACCGTTGTCTCACAGAGCAAGCATTTTTCGTTTGAAATTCTTATGAGTTTTATCAGAAATGCAAATAAAGGCTGGCTTTTTATGAGTTTTGTTTGTACGTTTGGGTTTATTTGGTTTGAAGGCTTTGCTCTGGTACGCATGGCAAGACACTTTGGGTATAAAACCAGCGCGATTGATGGTACTGTGTATGGTGGAGCCGATGTGTATTTTTCGGCTATTACACCATCGGCATCGGGAGGACAGCCAGCCAGTGCGTATTTCATGATAAGGGATGGCATACCGGGCTATGCTGCTACAGTGGCCCTGCTGATTAATCTTGTTATGTATACACTTTCACTTTTAACAATTGGCTTACTATGCATGATTTTTAAGTATCCATTGCTGAAAAATTTCTCAGGTATTTCGCGGATATTTATATGTTTGGGGATTGTGGTGCTGATTTTTCTGGCTCTTGTATTTTATATGCT
>NZ_DAWDDM010000357.1:0-1686 GCF_052354645.1 Catenibacterium sp. | reverse complement strand
CATCACCCCGTCTTGATCATCGTGTAATTACAATCGAATAATGAAATAATCCTCCTTGCGGAGGATTATTTTTTTATCGGAAACAATGAAAGGGCAGCACCGACACCTAAACAGATTCCTATACCTATATTGTCAAAACAAATACCAAATACGACACCTAAACTGATGCCAATAGGTAAATAATATGCTAATTTACCATTGTCTTTTTTCATGAAATCACCTCGACTAGAGTATATCATACCTATGTGAAGATAAGATGTTTATTGTGGAAATAATGCCTTAAGAATATCCTCTAATCCATTTTTATCGATAGATTTACAGATGATATCGGCTTGTGCCTTTAATTCATCTACGGCATTACCCATAGCTACACCTATCTGACATAACTGAATCATTTCAATATCATTAAGACCATCACCAAATGCATAGGTATCTTTGATATCTAAACCATAATATTCGATAACCTTCTTAATGCCCACTGCCTTACTCATTCTAGGAGAAAAGAACTCAAATGAATTATCACTGCCATGCTGGTCATAACTAATAGTAGTACCAAACTTACCATCTAAATAGTCGCTTACTTTCTGTTTGTCTTTATTTGTGACATTGGCTTCTATTTTAATGGCACGTTTTAAGACATCATCACGGTCAAAATCCATAGAGAACATCTCTTCCATGCCGAGGTTCTTAAAGAACGTATAAAGCTCTTTATAACGCTTATCAATATAAATATGATGTGCTGTTTCAATCATATAATCACAATTCAGTTCTTCAAGCATATCAACAGTCTGAGTCGCAAGTTCTGTATCCATTCTCTCTTCAAAGATAGATTCACCATCGATTTCGATATAACCGCCATTATATAAGACATAACCATCAAAACCCAAATCGAGGAACTGCTGGTTAATCATAGCTTTAGGACGACCACTGCAGATAAAAAGCTTATGCCCATCATTTTGAATTCTTTTAAGTTCTCTTTTTACACCTTCAGGTACTTCGTGAACTCCATAAATGTTATCTACAAGCGTACCATCAATATCAAAAAATAATACTTTCTCTTTCATATGTATCTACTTTACCTCTGGTCTTAATATTTCTACAAATTTAAACTCGTTGTTGTCATATGTATAATGAAGAATACAGCAATTAGTAAATCCTCCAGAGTTAAAAATAATGTCTGGATCATTAAATGCACTAAAGAATTGCATAGAAGCACCGGCATGACTTACTGCAAGAACAATTTCGTGATTTTCTTTGTTCATTACTTCTGTTAAAGTATTAAATAAACTGTTTCTTACTTCTTCTGATGTTTCTACACCGTAATGGGGTAATAAGTCATCATATTTAAAATCATCAAAATGAGGATTTAAATCTTCACTTTCTCCTTCAAATAATCCAAAACCTCTTTCTTTAAGCCCTTTAAGTCTTGTATAAGGTACTTGACCATCCGTTACTATTTCTAATGTATCAGATGCTCTTTCAGATGTACTAGAATAATAATGATCAAAAGGTATACCTTTAAGTAATTCTCTTGCGGCCACTGCCTGCTTTTTACCTAACTCTGTTAAAGGAGAATCACAAGAACCTTGGATTCTTCTTCGTACATTAAAGAGAGTTTGTCCATGGCGCATCATATATAAATGTTTCATAATAAATATAACCCCTTTCATTGGAAGATAAGTTAAT
>NZ_DAWDDM010000356.1:0-1690 GCF_052354645.1 Catenibacterium sp. | reverse complement strand
GGCACGACCACCTGTTGTTGTTTCTGGATTTCCATACATAACCCCAATCTTTTCACGTAGCTGGTTAATAAAGATCACAGTACAGTTTGTCTTATTCATAACACCTGAAAGTTTTCTTAAAGCCTTACTCATCAAACGTGCCTGTAAACCAACTGCTGCATCTCCCATTTCACCATCTAATTCCACCTGTGGAACAAGAGCTGCGACCGAGTCAATAACAATCAAATCAATCACACCAGAACGCACCAGCATTTCAGCAATCTCTAATGCCTGTTCACCACTATCTGGCTGTGAAAGAATCAATTCATCAATATCAACACCTAAATTCTTTGCATAAACAGGATCAATGGCATGTTCTGCATCAATGAATGCTGCTTTACCGCCCTGCTTTTGTGCCTGGGCAATCGCATGTAATGTAAGAGTTGTTTTACCACTTGATTCAGGACCATATATTTCGATAATACGGCCTTTAGGGTAACCACCAATACCTAATGCTTTATCAAGAGTTAAAGAGCCTGAAGGGATGACGTCTACATCCACTGCTGTACGGTCTCCAAGACGCATAACAGACCCTTTACCAAATTTCTTTTCAATTTGACTAATTGCATCATCTAACGCTGCATCAGTATCTTTGACTGCAGTTTTCTTTTCCTTCGCCATAAACATATACCTCCATACATATTCATACGACAATTATTTGTAAATTACTTCAAAATTTCAGAAATCTTCATTTTTCCGATTGCAAGAGCTTGTTCTACAATCTGTTTACGACTGCCTTCTAGTTCATATTCATATGTATGAACTTCATCCTTATAGGCAATTCCAATATATATCAAACCGACCTTCTTGCCTTCCATAGCATCTGGGCCTGCATTACCTGTAAATGAAATACAAAGGTCTGTATCAAACATCTTCTGTCCATTGATACACATAAGGCCGGCTACTTCATTCGATACTACACCATAGGTATCAATCACTTCCTGAGGGATACCTAATACCTGATGCTTAATAATTGTCTGATAACTGACAAGACTTCCCTTATAAACAGCAGAAACTCCTGGAACTGATCCAAGAGTTGCCGCAAAATTTCCTACTGTAAAGCTTTCAACACTAGAAATTGTTACATTCTTTTTTATCAACAATCTAACTAAATCTTCCATATTACATACTCTCCATGATTAAATCTCTATTCTTCCAGAAATAATCAATACCAGATAATAATGAAACGCATGCTGCGATATTAATGACATAATTCGCAAATGGGATATCCCAGTGTGCAAAGATTGGATTATTTAATAAGAGAAGACAAATACCCACCATTTGAGTGACTGTCTTAAGTTTTCCATAAATACTAGCAGCAAGAACTCTATTAGAACTAGACGCAACAAGACGTACACCATCCACGAAAGTATCTCTTAAAAGCATAACGATTAAGGCAATGACTGACATCTTATTGTTCCAAGTAAGAAGAATAAGTGCTGAATTTACAAGCATCTTATCCGCAATAGGATCCACAAACTTACCAAAAGTAGTGACAAGATGATTTTTTCTTGCAAGATAACCATCTAGAAAGTCTGTAAGAGATGCTCCTAAAAATACAATAAAAGCTAATAACTGAATGACAGAGATATCAGTAAAGAGAATATGAATCTGAGGCACACTGATATCTGTAAAATAAGGACATATATAT
>NZ_DAWDDM010000355.1:0-1706 GCF_052354645.1 Catenibacterium sp. | reverse complement strand
TAATCAAGGAAGTGGTGATATTATGGAAGAATTAAAGAAAGTAACTACAAGTCAAAATAGAATAGATTTATTACATGCTTCCTCTATTGATACGTTAGAAGATATTATTTATCATTATCCTTATAAATATGATGAAGTGACTGAAATATGGCCTCCTGTAGAAGACAAATGCTGTGTAGAGGGGGTTATCATAAGTAGTCCTAAGGTATTTTATAAAGGGCGTTTTTCTCGTATGACATTCAATGTAACGATTAAAGGCAATGATTATATAGTCACAATCTTTAATCGACATTTTCTTCGCCCTCATCTTACACTTAATCGCATTGTTACGTTACAAGGTAAGGTAGAAGGAAATCGTTTCACTGCTTCTAATATATTATTAAAGAATCTAGATCAATTATCAGGTATTACACCTGTCTATTCTTTAAAGGATGGACTTACAAGTCATGCTTTTTCCCAATATGTTAAAAAAGTATTAGTAATGAACATACCTATTGAAGATAGTCTTCCTATAGAAATAAGAGAAACAGTTGATCTCATGAGTAAGAAAGAAGCACTTTATGCAGTCCATTTTCCAATGAATCATGAACAACTACAAAAGGGTACTAAAACTCTTAAATATGAAGAATTCTTAAACTTTGAATTGGCTCTTTCTTATCGTAAAATGCAAAGAGAACAGGAAGTAGGCTATGCAAAGGATTTTTCTTTAGATGAAGTCAATGCCTTTATTCATACGCTTCCCTTTAAATTAACGAAAGATCAAAAACAAAGTGCTAAAGATATACTGTTAGATTTTCATAATCCAACAATCATGTATCGTTTCTTACAGGGAGATGTAGGAAGTGGTAAGACAATTGTGGCAGCTATAGGGTTATATGCCAATTATTTAAGTGGCTATCAAGGGGCTCTCATGGCACCGACTGAAGTGCTCGCAACGCAGCACTATAGTAAGCTTAAAAAGACATTTGAAGCATATGATATGAGTATTGCGTTACTCACAGGATCACTTACTTTAAAAGAAAAGAAAGAAATCTATGAAGGTTTAGAAAGTGGCGCTATTGATCTAGTTATTGGGACACATGCATTATTCCAGGAGAGCGTTCATTATAAAAAACTTGGATTTGTAGTAACAGATGAACAGCATCGTTTTGGAGTCAAACAAAGAAAAGCCTTAAAACAAAAAGGTGAAGGTGTTGACTTCCTTGTCATGAGTGCGACTCCTATACCTAGAACTCTTGCAATGAGTTTATATGGAGATATGGATGTTTCAAGTATAGAAACAAGACCTGAAGGTAGAAAGCCTATCCTAACAAAATATTTTGAAGGCAGTTCTATGAAGCCTTTCTTAAAGCAATTAAAAGATTATTTAGCTCAAGGTGGACAATGTTATGTCATCTGTCCTTTGATTGAAGATAATGAAGATCTTCCATTAAAAAGTGCTTTGGCTATTTATGAAGCGATGTCTTCTTATTTTAAAGGACATTATCAAACAGGGCTACTTCATGGTTCTTTAAAAGATGAAGAAAAAAATGCAGTGATGCAGGATTTTAAAGATAATAAAATACAAATTCTAGTCTCTACTACAGTGGTAGAAGTAGGGGTTGATGTTCCCAATGCGAATATGATGGTTATTTATAATGCTGAAAGATTTGGCTTATCTTCTATTCATCAGTTACGTGGTCGTATTGGAAGAGGAGACCAGCAGG
>NZ_DAWDDM010000354.1:0-1714 GCF_052354645.1 Catenibacterium sp. | reverse complement strand
CCTTTTAACCTATGAGAATTCATATAAGGGGGAGATTGTTCTTTCTGCTTTCAAACTTCTCAACCTATGCGATGCAATATGTTCTCAAACTTTTCCGGCTCACTCCGATAGATCTCTGCCATTTCCGCGATCGTCTTTGCTACATTTCCAGAAAGCCCCTGCTCCCCATCCGTCATCAGATAACGCAAGAGCTCGTACTGAAACTTCATCCCATTGAAATTCCGAAAACGCTCGTCGATTTCCAGCCCTTTCGAAATGGCTCTTTTTCGCAAAACATCAGAAAGTTGATGAAGAAGCTCATTCTTTTGAGAAGGCGTGGCCTCGATCCTTCTATAGGTATCCACCAGCAAGGCAGCCTCTTCCTCATCCCAGATCACTCGTTTCATACAATCACTTCTTTATATAGATACGTATCACAAGTATATTCACCATTTAAACATAATGAGAGGAATATATTATCACCCATCATCCATTACTATTAATTCCATCAGATGACCGAGATAAAATAATGCTGCCTTCTTCTGGAATTCTCTATCATTAAAAATTCTATAGATTTGTTGTTTTATTGCTCGTACACTCACATCATACAAGATACCCATAATTTTCTGCGCAAACCATATATACTCATAACATTTTTACGCCATCCGGCTAGTCCACAACAGAAGCAAGATAGGTCAGCTTAACAATTGGCTTCACTTTTTCACGTCATTCAGAGCACAAATCAGGATATAAACCATTTCGAATCAGTTGAATACCATTTACTGTTCTAACTCCAGTAGCATACTTATCATACAAAGAAATCGGATATATTCTATTGTTTTTTACTACTTTTAGCGAACTATACATTGGAGATGAAAAAGTCTCATATATATCCTGTTTCATTTCGTCGCTAAAATAAACAACAAAAATCACATCTGGATCTAATTTGATCAACTCTTCACTACTAACCGTTCTCTCTTTTACAGGCATATAGCCACCCAATTGTTGAACCATATCGCCTACTAGCCATCCAGAGTCATAATTAAAAAAACCATTTCTATTTTTTTCTATCACCATTACTACCTGCTTTTCTCGATCTTCCGTTTCACTTTTTACACTGTCCAATTCTTGATGAATTTCTTTGATCATCTGATCTGTTTTATCTTTATGAGAAAAATTCCGCCCCATATCATCTAAGAATTTACACTCATCCTCAATCGTTCCCTGAGATAATAAATGATTAGAAGTAGCTACCACATATGTTTTAATTCCCCGGGAATTCCACCAATGCGTTGATTTTCTGAATACGGAAGTAAAAGTTGACTTCCATCCTAATATAAAATCTGGCCTTTGCGCTAAAGAAGATTCAGTATTCAATTCAGCAGCTCCAAAAAAATGAACCTTTTTTATTTCATCAGGATATTTATTACTCAACTCTTTATAAGCTTGGCTATTTTTTTGTAGAGGTGTATTTATAACGCAATCTCCTTCTCCTAGTGACAATATGGTTTCTAAGGAATTGCGCTCACTAACTATAACCCTAGTTGGTTTACAATAAAATGTCATAACTTGCGGATGACCTTCAGAATCATATGTTTGTACATTTTGTGGATAATTTGATACTTTTGATAAAGCAAGATTATTCGAGGACTCATATTCTTGAGGTGCTTGTACATTGTATTGACAAAGCCCTATTCCTATAATAATAAATAAAGTTACAATCCCTGTTATATAT
>NZ_DAWDDM010000353.1:0-1736 GCF_052354645.1 Catenibacterium sp. | reverse complement strand
ATGAATTTAGAATACCTGATGATGTGATACTGTATCAGATATTTTCAATACGAAGCACTATGATATTGTTTCTCACTGTCTTGTTCACCTAATTGATATTTTCTTGAATTCCTCTACGCAGCAAGTCAAGAAATATGATACTCTCACCTTCCTCAACAGAATAGATACGTGCAGGGTTTTCAAGTTCTGTTTTCCATCCAGCAGGAATGGAAATATTTATTTGTACATTGTCACTTTTAGTTCGTGCCATTACTTTTTCCCACAACTTGAATGATATGCTGAATTATTAGGATTGCACAGTTCTGCATGGTTATTATTGTTCGCTATATGTGCAGCATTATTAGGATTTTTCCGATTACAGTGATAGTTGTTTTATTGTATGTGTGTTTATATCATAGTTACTTTTACTAATGATCTGTTGACTTTCTATACTTTAATATACATAGATTATATATCATTTTTCTAAGTATTTATCAAGTGAAATGTGGATTTCATCCCACACGCAAGCGTGTGGGTTTTTCGCCACAAAATTTATAACATATTTGTTCACCTCATAGTTATCTTAACATGAAAAAAGGATGCGTGAACATCCTCTTATTAAGAAATTCTACCATCCTTCATCTCATAAACAGTTTCTGCAATATTCATTGTAGATGCTCTATGTGATACAAGAACAATTGTTTTTTGTTTTGAAGACTCTTTTAATGATTTCAAGATAATACCTTCATTGAGTGAATCTAAGTTAGATGTTGGTTCATCCATAAGAATCATTGGTGCATCATGTAGGAATGCACGCGCAATTCCAATTCTTTGTTTCTCTCCACCTGATAATGTATCACCTAACTCCCCTACTTCTGTATCATAACCTTTAGGTAAAGTCATAATAAAATCATGAATAGAAGCTTTTTTGCAAGCTTCCATAATTTCTTCACGTGTAGCATCTTTTTTCGCAATCGCAATATTATTTGCGATAGAGTCATGGAAGAGATGAGTTTCCTGTGTAACATAACTTTCCATGTCACGAAGATGTTTGGTAGGAATCTGCTTGATTTCTTCTTCATCTACAGTAATAGAGCCTTGATGCACATCCCAGAAACGCATTAATAATTTTAGTATTGTAGATTTACCAGAACCACTCACACCATGGATTCCTGTAATTTTACCAGGTTCTAGTTTTAATGAATAATCATCTAGGATTGTTTCATCATCATATGAGAAAGTAACATGATTAAGTGTAGCTCCTTTAAAGGAATCATTAGTTTCTTTGTCTCCTTCTACTTCTTCTACAAGAGGTTTTTCTTCAAGAAGTGAAAGAACACGTTCACCACTTGCTAAGGTTTGATTGAGGTTATTAGAAAGACTTGATAAAGCGACTACGGGACCAAATGAACCCATCATGGATAAAGTACATGTAATAATACCTTCAAAACCTAATTCATGATTAAGATAAAGGAATAGTGTTAAGAAAAGCATACCAAATGAAGCTAAAAGAATAACTGTATTTGTGATAGAACGCTGAGCCCCTTCTCTATAGCTTAAGTATTCCTGCTGTTTTGCAAGTTGCTTAGAACGTTCAATAATTTCCTGCTTTCTTTCTTCACCCTGATTATATTGGATTGTTTCATCTAATCCACGTAAGGAATCCAATACAAAACTGTTTAATTCACCAAAATTATTACGAAATGTCATCCCTTCAGCACTTCCCAATTTGCCATTAATAACTGGTATAATCACAC
>NZ_DAWDDM010000352.1:0-1767 GCF_052354645.1 Catenibacterium sp. | reverse complement strand
ATTCGTTTTGAGATACCATTTATTCAATTTCTCCAGACATGCAAAAGATTGCGAGTGCCTATTACATTGATTATGCACCTAAAAAACTTCCGGATATACCAGTTGATCCGAAAGATGACTGTTTAAGTTGGGAGAAAAAGCTCTGCCATTTGGATGACTATTTGAAAACCTCTTCTATCGGAGCCGGTGATGACTTTCTTTATATAGGGATCACCGACAAAGCCTACAAAGGTTATTTATCCCTCTATTCAAAACGGTCAAAGAAAATAATGACCGCCAAAAGACTTGTAGATGATATGTATCTCAAAGGAAATGTAATAACAGTTACCGGCAAACGGATTCCGCATAACATGGATGGGAACGACATCATTTGGGAAATAAAACCCCGCATTTTAATGAAGGGATATCAACGTTTATCCGCAACAGACCGGGAAACACTTCAACAGAAATATCCGGCCTGGGATCAAATCTGTTCGTCGTTAAAAGAAGATGACAACCCCGTATTATTTAGAATCAAAGTCAAAGATTTTTAAACGAATCATCTCATGAAAACAGACTGTACATGTGATTTATGTAACTAAGTAAAATCTATTAAACGAGAAAAGACAAAAGTTATGTAATGATTTTACTTTTAATTTTTGTCTTTTCTCATTTATTTTTTCATCCTTTCATTACAAAGACATTATGAAACTACAATTATTAAATATATTCATTGCTTGTACTTTTTGTATTTCTTGCAGTCAAAAGCCAGTAAAAACAGAACGAATCCAAGTATCCCCAAAAGTACTAACTGATAGCTTATTCATTAAAAGTGCTGCAAGTTTCATCTGTATTGGTGATTACTTGGTATTACAAGATCCTAGACAAGTATCTAATTTTATAAAAATCTACGATACAAAAGGACATCTTGTATCGGAAGTAGGTCAGATTGGAAATGGTCCAGAAGAATTTATTTTACCAGAATGTATCCCTTTTGGAGAAAATAAGTTCTTGACATGGAATAGATATGGAACATTTCAAACAGCTGTTAGCTCTTCCGAAAATCAGTTTAAACAAGAATTTAGGAGCTTTAATGTTTTCAACGGAAAAAATCAATCTATACAACTGTGTAAAAATGGAAATTTCATAACATATGATCCTACAAAAGATCATGTTATTACGTTATATTCACCCGATGGAAAAGAAATAGCATCTGCTGGTAAATTACCTTTCTCTTCAGATATAGCAAACCGGGAACATTTCTATTCAGGGAAAATTGTATATAACCATGAAAATCAGATACTATTACTCTATTTAGAAGTACTTCCTTATGCAGCTACATTTAAAGTAACCTCTTCTAATATATCATTACTAAATGAAAGAACTTTTCGAAATCCTGAATACACAATAAATGGAGACCAAATGCAATTCAAAGAATGAGGCAAAAATTGTTTGGTTGGGTGTTGTCTGACTGAAGACTTCATCATTAGTATTATGAACGACCCAGATTATACAGGTAATGACAAAAGCCAAACTTCACCCAAGCGGCATACTGTAGGAGTTTATGACTATGATTTTAATCTAGTTAAAATAGTTAATTTGGGAATGCCTCGTTATAATTTGGCTGCATCTGGTAAAGACAATACATTCTATGCGATTGTTCAAAATCCAGAAAACAGCATTATTGAAATTGAATTATAAACAACTTATTTTTAATATCATGATAACAACAATTCTATCTTTAGTCTTACTTCTCCTTGCCTCCTGTCACGAAAATAAGAAAGAACA
>NZ_DAWDDM010000351.1:0-1775 GCF_052354645.1 Catenibacterium sp. | reverse complement strand
AATAGCAAGCTGCCAGGTCCTTTTTTTTATGCCTTCCGACAGGAGGGCTTTTTTATTGCAAAGAAAAAGGACCACTAAGGTCCTAATGTACATGGAATACTTGAATTAATAATAACCAAGCTAAACCATAATATGTTACAACAGCAACTAAGTCATTGATTGTAGTAATTAAAGGTCCTGATGCAACAGCTGGGTCAACTTTGATCTTATGGAAAAACATTGGAATGACCACGCCAACCAAACTTGAGAAGACCATAGCCACAAATAAGGAAACACCCACACATCCAGAAAGAATGAAAGCATCCATAAATGGTCTATTTTTAGCAATCATAATATAGAATCCAATAAATAAGAATGAAAGAAATCCAAGAATCATTCCATTACTAAGTCCAATATTTAATTCTTTTAAGATGAATTTAAGTTTATCTTTAGTAGAGATATTTTCATCTACAAGTAATCTGATTGTAACCGCAAGAGATTGTGTTCCTACATTACCGGCCATATCTAAAATAAGTGATTGGAAACATACAACAATCGCAATTTCTGCAACAACAGATTCAAATAAACCAACTACTGTAGAAACAATCATGCCAAGGAATAAAAGAAGAATTAACCAAGGTAGTCTTTTCTTCATACCATCTTTTACTGTTTCATCCAAGTCTGACTGTTCAGTCATACCGGCAAGTTTTGCATAATCTTCATCCTGTTCATCTTCAATGAAATCAGTGATATCGGTAGAAGTAATAACACCGATAATCTCATTATCATCGTTGAGTACTGGAATTGAGTCTTCTTCATATTCACGGATTTCATCAATACAATCACTAATCATCTCATGAGCATAAACATGTGGATAAGAAGTTGCGATAATTTCTTCTAAATCATCATTCTCTCTTGCAACAATCAAATCCTTTAAATCAATCGCACCATAATACTGGTTATGATCAGTTACATAAATAGTATTGATATTATCATGAGTACTAGATTGTCTAACTAATTCCTTCATCGCTTGTCTAATAGTTAAACCACGTTCAATAGAAATAAAGTTAGTTGTAATTTCATGCCCAATCTGATTGGGATTAAACGATTTGATTAAAAAGATGTCTTCTCTTCTTTTAACATGTAAATAAGGAAGAAGACGACTCTTAGTATTTTCATTTAAGTTTTCTAAAATATCTACTGCATCATCTAAATCCATCTTATTAAGAAGCATTGCATACTTCTTGTAACCAAAGTCTTGAATATAATCTTCTGAATCTTCGATATAACCGATAATAGATGACAGTCTCTTTATATCAAAATAATCAAAGAATAGTTTTCTTTCTTCTTTAGGTAATAATTCAAATGCTTCTGCAATATCTTTGTCATGATATTCATCTAATAAATTTCTTTTTTCTTCAATTGTATGATCTGAAGAAATAATGTGCAGAATATCCTGCACATAATCATTGTTGTACTTTCTTTCTGTCATGATGTATTCCTCTCTTTCATAATGTGATTATGATGAGCAAATACCAATGAAAGTCCTAATAGTATAGAGGAACAGTCATTGATTTTTGATCATTATTATTGTGTCTTGATTGTCGCTCGTGACTGTCCATCTATACCACCTCACTTTCTGTCCATTACTTTTTATAACAAAATCTAATAAAAAAGTAAAGCAAAAAAGCACCCATTAAATCAACATTATTTTCATAATTCTTAAGAAAACATAAATTATTTTCAAAAAACACTTTACAAACGTGCGGATATTGGGTATTATAGACAGGCAGTCC
>NZ_DAWDDM010000350.1:0-1782 GCF_052354645.1 Catenibacterium sp. | reverse complement strand
AATTCGTGTCCTCCAACTCCTACGAATAAAGCCAAAGCGACGAAATATGCGTTTAACATAATAACTCTCTCCTATCTCTTAAAAATTTTTTAATACGTTTGTAGCAAGTTTCTTTTCCATTGAAGGTGTACCCTGGAAAAATGTATCTGGATATAATTCAACTAATTCTTTTAATGCTTCTAATTCTTCTTTTGTAAGCATAACTTCCTTAGTTAAAGTAATCTTTTCACCTGAAGTCATCTTTCCAGCGTTACCTAAGTTAACCATTTCAATATTCTTGTATTTCTTACATAAAGTAACAGCATCACGTACTGTTGGCACAAGAACCATTAAGCGCATCTTTTCTGATCTAGGATCATCTAAGATTGATGAAACGCCTTCTACTGATTTAATAATACATTTAATACCTTCTGGCACTGCCATCTTTAATGACATCTTCTGTAATTCGTTTGATGCTGCTTCATCACTTGCAACAACTAAACCATGAAGTTTTAGTTCCTTTGTCCAAGTCATAGCAACCTGTCCATGAATTAATCTTTCGTCAACTCTTAAACAAACAATCATTTTCTTTTCCTCTCTTTCTTATAGAAGAAAATCGTCATCGTTTTCTTCTGTGGTGTTTTTTTCAATTTCTACTAAGCATAACTGTTCTCTAGCTTCTTCAATCTTAGCCTTTAAGAACTCGTTAGTAAGTTTTTCTGGAGTCATAGTGACTTCAATAAGAATAGCTAAATTGAATCCTGATACCAAGAAAGTGTTTTCCCTTACACAATATGGAATCATCTTCTGATTTACACTTCCACCCTTAATATCAGTAAAGATAACTACTTCATCTTCCTGTGGAATCTTTGCAAAGTATTCTTCAATCTGCTCATTAATAGGTTTCTGACCATCTACATAAGCTGTAATATAGTCTACGTTATCTACATTACCGATTAAGAATTCCATTGTTGATCTTGCACCTGAAGCAAGCAAGCCATGTGTGGCTATTAAAATATGTCTCATTTTCATATCCCCCCTTACACTTATATAAGTTGCAATTGTCATGCCAACTTTTAAGTTTTCTGTTTTATATTTTCTCCTTTCTTTTTCTTTTCACTTATATATACTGCAATTGACGTGCCAACTTTTAGTATGTATTTATTAATTCTTTTATTTCTTTTTCTTCTGGCATTACTCTTAATGCACCCTTCTTAGTTGTAATTAAAGAAGCCGCTGCATTCGCAAACTGAAGCATTTCTTTTAAATCTTCTTCAGTTAAGTTATCTAAACCATGTTTAAGTACTGCATGAAGTGCACAGGCACCAAAAGTATCACCTGCACCTGTTGTTTCAATCGTATCCTTATTTAAATAAGGTTCCATAAATACCTTTAAACCACCATAGTAAGCAATACTACCATTTGGACCAAGTGTAACATTGATCAACTTAGCATGTGTTCTTTCTCTAATGATTTCAATTCCTTTATCATAATCATCAGTACCTGTGAGCCAT
Organism: Catenibacterium sp.; assembly: GCF_052354645.1. Taxonomy (NCBI): domain Bacteria; kingdom Bacillati; phylum Bacillota; class Erysipelotrichia; order Erysipelotrichales; family Coprobacillaceae; genus Catenibacterium; species Catenibacterium sp. The sequence goes on along the minus strand of NZ_DAWDDM010000350.1, from coordinate 289 downwards.
TCAATCTCATTATCTGCAATCTTTAAGATATCGCACTGTTCAATACCATACCAGATCTGCTTTGCAGCTAATTCTTCACTTTCCCATAAAGGTGGTCTTAAGTTAGGGTCAAAAGAAATAATCTTGTTTTTCTTTTTTGCATAATCAACCATCGCATAAGTAGCAGATCTTACTGGCTCATCCGTCATAGACAAAGAGCCAAAGTGGAAGATACGGCAGTTATCAATTAATTCATAATTCACTTCGTCTTCCCTAAGCATCATATCTGCACCTGGCTTTCTATAGAAAG
>NZ_DAWDDM010000349.1:0-1784 GCF_052354645.1 Catenibacterium sp. | reverse complement strand
GAAGAAGTAGGTATTAAGACAATTGCGGATATTGCGAATTATGATAACTATCAGTCGATTAGACAATTTCTAGGTATGAATTCACTTATATATTATAATCGTGCCAATGGTAGAGATTTATCTCCTGTTGTTTATGAAGATACGGATATGAAATCTATTGGTCATTCTACGACTTTTGAAAGTGATATTAGTGATGAAGATAGTTTGAAAGAAGAATTCAAGAAGGTATGTTTAACTGTAGCTGAACGTGCATCAAAACATGATATGTATTCTAACTGTGTTGTGATTACATTAAAATATACAAGATTTAAAAGTGTTACAAGACAAATGCTGGTACAGGAATATATGAATGATTATGAGAAAATATATAGTTATGTGATGATGCTTTTTAATAAGCATTATACACATGAACCATTAAGACTTATTGGTGTTACTCTTAATAATGTAAAAAGAAAAGAAGCAATCATTGAACAGATGAATATATTTGATACAAAGAATAAAGCAGTAGATCCTATTGATAGTTTGATTGAAAATATCAATAAAATGACGAGTGCACATCTGATTAAAGCAAAAGACTATCGTATAAATGGAAAAAGTTAAAAAAAGTTGTTATAATTAGGCAAGAGGTGTGATACGTGCAAGATTATGATTTAAAAGATTTTAAGAGCTATTTAATGTTTGAACGAGGATTAAGCGAGAATACTGTAGATGGTTATATGAGAGATCTAAGAGCTTTTTATGATTATATTGATTATGATATCAAAAAGTTTGATTTGGCTCATCTAGACACTTATTTTAGCGAATTAAAGGATGATGGGTATAAAGTAACTTCTATTCGAAGAAAAATTGTCTCTTTAAGACAGTATAATGAGTTTCTTTCTCGTACAAAAGGGATGAAGGATGTTATGTCCCAATATGAATTACCTAAAACTGAAAAGAAACTTCCACAAGTATTAAGCTTAGAAGAAATAGTTAAGGTGATTAATCATATTGATGATACGACCCCTGCAGGGAAAAGAAATAAGTCAATGATGCTTCTTCTTGTTAGTACAGGTATGAGAATAAGTGAACTCGTTCATTTAGAAATAAATGATATCAATCATTCAGTGTCTAATGTTCGTGTAATAGGTAAAGGTAATAAAGAAAGACTTATTCCTTTAGATCAGGAGACATTTCATTATGTTTATAGCTATATGCAAAATGAACGCTCTTTCTTTGATAAGAAAAATAGCCTTTGGCTTTTTATGATGAATGATGGTCGTCGTATGACAAGAGAAAACTTCTATAACATCTTACAGAAACTTGTACTAGAAGCAGGGGTTAGAGATCATTTTACACCCCATATGTTAAGACACACGTTTGCGACTACGTTATTGGAAAATCATTGTGATTTAAGATCTATCCAGGTTATGCTTGGACATCAGGATATTTCAACCACAACAATATATACACATGTAACACATAAGCAGATCATGGATGACTATAATAAGTTTCATCCAGGTAATGCAAGGAGGAAATTATAAGTAATTGAATATATTGTCTAATGTGTTTGATCGTGTTTATATATACTCAGAGAGAGCGTTAAAATAAACACATCAAATATCACAAATTATGAGCCAAAGGATTTTGCTGAACTTTTAGGCGTATCTGTTAAGATATTATAACGTTTAGCTAGTGAAGGAAATTTAAAGGCAAACCGACCCCAAACTAAAGGCATCATTATACTTACAATCAGCATTTACTAAATCAAGTTGCATTTTTAAGATAGTCTTGTAATGTAAAAT
>NZ_DAWDDM010000348.1:0-1796 GCF_052354645.1 Catenibacterium sp. | reverse complement strand
TTATTAATCTTTTTGTATTCTTCAAATTGTGCTTCTGTCATAGATACGCCATGCTTCTCTAAACATTTTTCCATGCTGATTCTTTCAGACATTTCAAAATTAAGAAGAGTTCCATCTATATCCCATAATATAGTTTTATATTTCATAAAGTCCTCCTTATTTCATTATACAAAAAAGATAGGAATACTCAATATCCCTATCTCTTGAATGATTTCTTAAATTGATCAAAAATAGATTCTTTTTCATCTAATTCTTTAAGTTTTGTATAAAGGTCTTTTTCTTTCTTGCTTAACTTCTTAGGAATAGAAACGTTAACCTGAACATACTGATCACCATAAGTATCACCACGCATGTTCTTGACACCTTTACCCTTAAGTCTCATGACTGTACCAGTCTGTGTTCCTGCTGGAATCTTCATAGTGACATCACCATAAACAGTAGGTACTTCAACTTCACAGCCAAGAGTTGCATCTACTGCAGAAACTGGAACTGATATAGAAATATCATTACCGTTTCTCACAAAGTATTTATGTGGACGTACATAGATTTCTACATATAAGTCACCATTAGGTCCACCATTGACACCACGCTGTCCTTTACCAGCGACACGTAACTGCTGATGAGAATTAATACCAGCTGGGATTGTTAATTCTACAGTGACATTCTTATTAATATATCCTGAACCATGACAATGTGGACACTTATCCTTGACTACCTTACCTGTACCATGACAGTCTGGGCAGACTGATTCATTAATGATAGTACCAAATGGTGAACGCTGCTGTACTCTAATACGTCCTGTTCCACCACATCTAGAACATGTATGCACATCATTAGGATTCTTAGCACCTGTACCATGACAATGAGAACACTGTTCATCATAGTTAATCTTAAGTTCTGTCTTTTTACCCTTGATAGCATCCATGAAATCAATTTCTATCTGAACATAACGGTCTTCACCTTTTTGTGGTCCTGTAGGTCTTCTAGAACGTGACTGTCCTCCGCCAAAGAATGAACCGAAGATATCCCCAAAGTCCATATCTTCAAATCCGCCAAATCCCTGACCGCCCAATCCTCCAGCACCTGCACCCCCCTGTTCACATGCTGCATGTCCATAACGGTCATAAGCCGCCTTCTTATTCTCGTCAGAAAGAACTTCATAGGCTTCATTAACTTCCTTGAACTTGTCTGCTGCATCTGGCGCTTTATTCACATCAGGGTGATATTTCTTTGCCATCTTACGATAAGCACGTTTTATTTCATCTTTTGAAGCATCCCTAGATACACCAAGGACTTCATAGTAATCTCTCTTATCTGCCATAAATTACACCTCATTTAATATAAGCCAAGGGGATTGCCCTTGGCTTTCTTGTTAGTTCTTTTCAGTAAAGTCTGCATCAACGAAATCATCGTTATTGTTGTTAGATGAAGTGTCTGCACCTGCTGTGTTACCAGCATTCTGCTGCTGATACTGAGCAGCAGCCATCTGCTGAGCAATCTGTTCAAGTTCGCTCATCTTAGATTCAAGAGTAGCCATATCATTATTGTCTAATGCAGTCTTAAGTTCATCTCTTAAAGCTGTAGCCTGGTTCTTCTGATCTTCTGGAAGGTTAGCACCCTGTTCAGCTAAAGCCTTATCAATCTGGTTGATCATAGCTTCTGCTTTGTTCTTAGTTTCGATGTCTTTACGTTTCTTTTCATCGTCAGCCTTGTTGCTTTCAGCTTCCTTAACCATTCTATCGATTTCTTCTTCACTTAAACCTGTAGAGTTCTGAATAGTGATAGACTGTTCTTTG
>NZ_DAWDDM010000347.1:0-1799 GCF_052354645.1 Catenibacterium sp. | reverse complement strand
CTGTTTCCATAAAACTTAATTCCAAGCATCCCTAGCAATTGAAAATAATACGCAACAGAATAAGTGTAAGAAAAGATTCCAAGATTTTCTGCACCTAATACGCGAGAAATATACGGTGAAGTAAGTAATGGAAGAATAATTATGATAATTTCATAAAATGATTGATACAATAAATTCTTCTTCACACTATTCTTCATATTTTCAGCCTCATTTCAAATCATCTTCAAATTTAGTTATTAGAATTTTTCTCTTTTCATCTTGAGAAAAACCTTTTATAAACATAAAATCATCCTCATGTTTATTTCCATATTCCTGTATATTCTCTATGATCCGAGCCGGTACCCCCCCACTATATAATTATCAGGTACGTCATGTGTTACAACAGCTCCACAACCAATAATGCAATTACTACCAATCTTTACGTTAGGCATAATAATAGCATTAGTTCCTATATGAACATTTGAACCTACACTTATACTTCCGAAAAGATCAATATTTTCTTTGTTCTCTATTGAGCTTATTTTTCGTAAAACCCAACATCCTCCATCATGTGTAACGAATTGAACGCCTGCATTAATTCTAACATGATTTCCTAGTTTCACTAGGTAAGGTTCTGTGCCAAACTCTGCTGAAGAGTTTATCATACAATCTTTGCCAATAAGCACTCCCCTGTTTTTCCAATATTTAATGCTATCTCTATTCCTTTTTATTTTGTTTACAATTCTAGATATTACACTCATTATAACACCTCAATAAGTTCTCTCCACTCTTTTGCAACTTTACTTGCTTCAAATGTTAGCGTCTTTAAAGTCGCCTTTTCAATCATATATTTTTTTTCTCGCTCTGAAGTCATATAGAAATCATAAAAAAATTTGGCTAAATTTCTTTCTTTTTCTTCTACATTCTTATCAAATACTGGCATAAGATACCCATAATCACACATAGTAATACCATCTATATTCTTTAATTCTGTATCAGATAAAATTTCACTTGGACCAGAAGGACAATTTGTCGCAATTACAGGAACTTGACAGATCATAGCTTCTACCAAAGCATTAGGAAACCCTTCATAAAATGAAGATAATACATAAAGATTAGATTTAGCCACTTCTTCATGTGGGTTTAACATAAATCCCTTAAATACTACCTTTTCATCGATTCCTGCTTCCGACGCCATTCTTCTTAAATTTACTTCCTCAACTCCTTTGCCAATAAAAACCAATTTACTTACTATTTCCGGATGAGCATTGCAAAACATTATATAAGATTTTAAAAGGTTAAATACTCCCTTTGCTTTAACAAGCGACCCCATTGTTGTAATCGTATACTCTGTTGGAACTTTTTGCACAAGATTTTTTCTAATTGAATCTATTTTATACGGATTACTAATTAATTTAATCTTTTTCTTTTCAATTTTATAATTCTTAATCAAATCATCAGCTATTAATTGAGTAGGCGAAACAATAGAATCTGCCTTTTTATACATACATCGTATAGACCAATTCCATATATTTCTTTTATCTTTCCATTTAGCAGACATATGATTTCTCACTGAAACTATCCTTTTATGATTACCATTCACAAGCATATTGATCAAGTTAGGTAATTCCATAAATGAAATAATTGCCTTGGGGTTATTTTCTCGAATATATTTTTTTAATCCAATTACACTGTGAAACAACAGTTCATAATTATTGATGTATTTTCTTTTGTTTATCTCTACTATATTTGCACTAGTTTTATAATCGCTTTCTGATTGTGATTGTAATAAAATTACATCAACATCATAATATTTCATC
>NZ_DAWDDM010000346.1:0-1806 GCF_052354645.1 Catenibacterium sp. | reverse complement strand
GTCACGAAATAAATATCCTTTTTTTATCGTGTCCTTTTTACAGGGTCCATTTTACTCTCACTACATCCCCAATTTTTGCATCACAATAAGTTGTAATATCCTTTGATGAAACAATCATCTGATAGCCTCTTTTACCTGCTGAGAGAGCGATAGGACGGTCTTTTTCTATGCTGGCATCAAAATATGTTGGAAACTTCTTTTTCATGCCAACAGGAGAACAACCTCCACGCATATAACCTGTAAGACCTAGTAAATCCTTCATATGAAGCATTTCTACCTTCTTATGTCCAGATAGTTTAGCGAGCTTCTTCAAGTCTATTTCCTCTAATACAGGAATACAGCATACTAAATAGTCATGGTCCTCATGTAATACAAGTGTCTTATAGATATCACCTGCATCCATATCTACTTGTGATGCTACATGTTCACCACTTAAATGTTCTTCATCATATTCATATGTTTTGATTTCATAAGGAATCTTATCACGATCTAACATTCTTAACGCATTTGTTTTAATTTTACTCTTTTTCATATATATCACCTTGGATGATATTATAGCACTTTATCGTGGCCAATGTTCATTTTCTACAAAATAAGTAGCTTCCATATCCGCTGTAGATAAGGCGAAAGCTTCAGGGAAACGACTAAATACATTACCTACAGTTCTGGCATCATCCCCATAGCTAAAGCCCATATGATAGGCAATAGCGGCTGTTTCTATATCTGTAAGCTTTAAATAGCGATTCATAATATATACACTCTTAGAACCATGTCCTACAGGAAATGCATCTTCTATTGTATAGAAAGGAACCTGTTCCCATTGCCCTTGCGCATTCTTCTTATTACGCATTTCTGTCTTATAAATATCAACCTTGCATAAATCATGAAATAAAGCACATAATGCTATACTTTCTTCACTCATAGATAAATGATAACCTGGTTCACAACGCTTCTTTACATAACTTCTGAAGCAGAAATAGACATGGAGACTATGGTCACATAAACCACCCTCATAATCTCCATGATAACGTGTACTTGCAGGTGCACTATAGAAATCAGTACCTTCTAGCCATGAAAGAAGATCATAAATTCCTTCTCTTTGTATATACTTATGACAAATATCATTAAATAATGTTTTTACTTCAATAGAAGATAAATCATCCTTTTCAGGATACATATCTTTTGCGAGTCTTAATAAAATACCATCTTTACCAATTGTTTTCATGTTTACATCTCCTCGTCTCTATTATACCAAACTTTTTTGTAAGAAAAGTGTGTATTTGTTTTATATTTCTACTATACTATTTTTAGGGGTGATTACATGAACAAACTACATTTGCCCCAGCTGCCTACTCCTATTGAAAAAATAGGCTATCTCTCCAACAAATATAAACCAAATATTTTTGTGAAAAGAGATGACTTAACAGATAGTGTGGCATCTGGTAATAAGATTAGAAAACTAGAATACAGTGTTGCAGAAGCTTTATCTTTAGGTTGTGATACACTGATTACAAATGGTGGATTCCAATCCAACCATTGTCGATCTACTGCTGCAGTAGCCGCAAAACTAGGATTGAAGTGTATTCTTATACTTAGAAAAGAACCTGGTGAAAATATTGAAACAGCCAACTTCCTTTTAGATCATATGCTTGGTGCTGATATAAGAGTAAAGGAACATGATGATTTCCAGGCACATAAAGATGAGATGATGCAGGAAGTCTATCAGGAAGTATTAGATAAAGGTGGCAAACCTTATATTATTCCTATGGGTGCTATTAATGGAATCGGAAATTTACACTATATAGA
>NZ_DAWDDM010000345.1:0-1814 GCF_052354645.1 Catenibacterium sp. | reverse complement strand
CAAAGAGAGAAATGTTTGTAGAACTCATGAAGGAACTTAAAGATGATTCATCAGTTTCAATGGATATTAAGAAAGAAATAGATGAATTTGATTGGGAATAGAAGTAAGCTGAGATGAAATGAAAGACTCATTTTATTTCAGCTTTTTTATGATGCAAGAAAAGTTTAAGTTATTTATTTATCAACATAAAAATATGAAAAATACGACATTGTGTAAGTGTTTACATTGATATACTGAATCTGTACTAAAAAGTAAGTATAAAGATATGCGCAGCTTTATGATTACATCAAATATGGAGGATTAAACATGAACTTTTTTGACAAATTTCAAAGAGGTCTAGAAAAAGTAGTTGGACCTTTTGCCACTGCTGTAGCAAACAGCCGTTATATTAAAGCTTTAACAGAAGGATTTATGTATACTATGCCTATTACATTAGGTGTAGCAGCAATTGCAGTTTTAGCAAACTTACCAATTCCTGCATGGACACAATTTTTACAGAGTATTGGAATATATGCGACTGCATTAGAAGTTGTTTCTTTAACTTTATCTTTATTAGCTATTTATGTAGTAGGAGCTATTGGATATGCTTTTACTAAGAATGAAGGAGAAAATGGAGCAATTGGAGCTGTTATGTCTATGGCAGCATTTATTATTTTAATTCCTGTTCAGACTTTTACAAATAAAGCAGGTGCTGCAGTTTCAACAATTGCGACTAGTTATTTAGGAAGCGATGGTATTTTCTTAGCAATCATTTTAGGTTTAGTTATTCCTGCTTTTTATTGTTTTTTAATGAAAAAGAACTTGAAATTAAAACTTCCTGATTCTGTACCACCAATGGTTTCTCAGTCATTAGCACCTACTTTTGTAGCAATGATCCTAATCACATCAGTATTTGCAGTTAAATATGCTTGTACATTTACACCATATGGCAATTTATTTACTCTTATTAGTACTTTGGTTGGTAAACCAGTATCTGCCTTTGGTGCAAATCCTATTTCACTTATTGCTATTTTTACATTAATGAACCTAATCTGGTTCTTTGGTGTTCATCCAAATGCAATCCTAATGCCTTATATGCCTATCTTAACAATTGTTGGATTAGCTAATCAGGAAGCATTCTTATCAAATCAAGCATTACCTTACTTAACATTTGCAATTCTTGCTTCATGTATTCAGATTGGTGGAGCTGGAAATACTTTAGGATTATGTATTGCTTCATTCTTTGGTAAATCAGAGAAGTACAAAACTATGAGAAAATTAGTTGCACCTGCAAACTTATTTAATATTAACGAACCAGCAATTTTTGGCTTCCCAATTATGTTAAATCCTATTTATCTAATTCCAATGATATTCTCAGCCCCTGTAAAAGGATTTCTTGTATTAGGATTATTGAAATTTATTCCAATTTCAGTCAACCCAACTATTTCAATGCCATGGGTAACACCTGGATTTGTTACTGCATTTTTCCAGGGTGGGTTACCTCTATTAGTAATCTGGTTCCTTGCTTTAGGTATTGATTTCTTAATGTATTTACCATTCTTCCTAATTGATGATAAGAATGCATTAAGACAAGAACAAGAAAACGCATAGTACTAATTAGAAGTAAGCACATAAAAGGAGAAGTAAAATGGCTAAAATACAGTGTAACGTAATATCTTATACATTAATGAGAACAGTTGATATTGATGTGATTCTACCATCAGTTACAATTCCAGAATCTATGGGAATGAGTGGTGAAAAACCTCATCATGACTATTCTAAAAAATATCCAGTATTATATCTCTTACATGGTTTTTGTAATAACGATGCACAAT
>NZ_DAWDDM010000344.1:0-1846 GCF_052354645.1 Catenibacterium sp. | reverse complement strand
AGTTGGATAGTCAACTAAAGAGGTGAGAGAGATGGATAAGAAAGAGAACTTCATGAGTGATAATGCATTACTATATCGTGCAGCTATTAAGTATTATGATAATAGATTAAAGAAATATGATATAGGTTATGGACAGGTTGTGAATCTAATGATGATTCATGAACATCCTGGTATTACTATGAAGGAATTGTCTTCTAGTGGTTCTGTAGATAAAGGTACAATCACAAAGAGTGTATCTAAGTTACATGATGCGGGTTATATTCGTATAGAAGAGAATAATCTAGATAAACGTTCTAAGATACTTAAAACAACACCTAAAGCGAAAGATGTGATTACAGAAATGTATCTTGCGAGAAAAGACTGGTGGTCTCATTTAACATCTGATTTGACTTTAGAAGAAGTAGACCAATTAGAAAAGACAATGCATCTTTTAGTTAAGAAAGCAATAGAAGAACCAACATACCAGAACCATTTCCGTATCTTTGGTTTTCAAAAGCTCACTCTTTTAGATTATCCAGGAAAGATGGCATGTACTCTATTTACTGGAGGATGTAATTTTAAATGTCCTTTCTGTCATAATTCTGATTTAGTCTTCTTGCCAGAAAATATGGTAGAGATTGAACAGGAAGATGTTCTTGAATTCTTAGAAAAGAGAAAGAACATATTAGAGGGTGTATGTATTACAGGTGGAGAACCTTTATTACAAGCTGGTATTGTAGATTTCTTAAGAGTGATCAAGGATATGAGATACTCTATTAAGTTAGATACAAATGGATCTTTTCCTAATAAGTTAAAAGAGTTAGTAGAAGAAGGTCTTGTTGATTATGTAGCTGTAGATATCAAGAATGCGCCTAAGAAATACAATAAGACAATTGGTTTAGAAGGTTATCGTCTTGATTCTATTAAGACAACAGTCCAGTATTTATTAGAAAATCATGTGGATTATGAATTCAGAACTACAATTATTAAAGAATTTCATACAGAAAATGATATGAGACTAGTTGGAGAATGGATCAAAGGTGCTAAGCGTTATTATCTTCAAAACTTTGAAGATAATGAGAATGTGATTCAAAAAGGTTTACATGCATGCTCATTAGAAACACTCCAGAGTTATAAAAAGATTTTAGAAGAATATGTTGATGAATGTGAAATCAGAGGGATAGAAGAAAGGATATGATAATATGTACCAGGTCATTAAAAGAGATGGTAAGATTACAGAATTTGATTTAAAGAAAATAACCCGTGCGATTGAAAAAGCATTTATTTCATTAAAGAAAGAATATCATCCAAGTGTGATTGATATGCTTGCATTAAAGGTCACAAGTGATTTTGAAAAGAAGATCAAGGATCATAAGATTGCAGTAGAAGATATCCAGGATAGTGTAGAGGATATCTTATCACAGGCAGGTTATAGTGATGTGGCGAAGTCTTATATTCTTTATCGTAAACAGAGAGAGAAAGTAAGAAATATGAAGTCTACGATTCTTGATTATAAGGATCTAGTGAATAGTTATGTGAATGCGACTGACTGGAGAGTAAAAGAGAATTCTACTGTCACTTATTCTGTTGGTGGGTTGATTCTAAGTAACAGTGGTGCAATTACTGCAAATTATTGGTTATCTGAAATATATGATCAGGAGATTGCGGATGCACATAGAGATGGGGATTTCCATATTCATGATTTAAGTATGTTGACAGGTTATTGTGCAGGATGGTCTTTAAAACAATTGATTCAGGAAGGTTTAGGAGGTATTCCAGGTAAGATTACATCTAAACCAGCTAAACATCTTGCATCATTATGTAACCAGATGGTGAACTTCTTAGGTATTTTGCAGAATGAATGGGC
>NZ_DAWDDM010000343.1:0-1850 GCF_052354645.1 Catenibacterium sp. | reverse complement strand
TTCAGAGAAGTTATTGGGAATCGTATTGAAGAAGTTGCTAAGAAGTATGATGTAGAAATTGCATATGCATTCCAGGATTTAAAGGCATTACCAGAAGGTATTGAATGTCCCGAAGGACGTACTAAGCCTTGGGGTACTGGACAGGCAGTACTTGCATGTGATGGTTTAATTAATGAACCATTCGCAGTTATTAATGCAGATGACTATTATGGTAAGGAAGCATTTGTACAGATTCATGATTTTTTATTAGACTATACACCTGAAAAGCCAGATCATCTTGCGATGGCAGGATTTATCTTAAAGAATACTTTAAGTGATAATGGTGGTGTGACTAGAGGTATCTGTGCAGTGAATGAAGAAGGATACTTAACTGATGTAGAAGAAACTAAGAATATTGAAAAGACTTCTACTGGGGCACGTGTAGGAGATAAAGAAATTGATCCTAACGTAAATGTATCTATGAACTTCTGGGGATTAACTCCTGAATTCGTAAATACTTTAAAAGAAGGTTTTGTAGAATTCTTTGAAAACATCAAGGATCCACTAAAGGATGAATATTTATTACCTATCTATATTGGTGAACTTCTAAGAGAAAATAAATTAAGTGTTAAGGTATTAGAAGTACAGGATTCATGGTTTGGTGTGACTTATAAAGAAGATGCACCTGTTGTAAAGGAATCATTTAAGAAACTTATTGATGAAGGTGTATATTCTACAAATCTATTTGATAATATTAAGTAAAGAAAAAGGCAGTATGCAGAACTTAGCATACTGTCTTTCATTTTATAGTGATAAAAAGAAGTCCTGTATCTCCTTATCACACAACATCGTACATAAACATCAAATATATTATATAAATTTATTTACTCTTAGAAAACTGTTTCTGTCTTACTTGTCCTACAAGTAATGCGAATCTATTCATCTTATGTTTTAAGAACCATAATGGTACTTTACGTGTCATAGACATACCATTATAGTTAGAGTTCTTTATAGCACGTTTAAATAAATCATTCTTCATTAATGTATTTAAAGAAGACATCGATTTATCTTTATTTTGTGGATGTGCACAATAGTTTACTAGAATAAGTAATACATGATAACTTACAAAGTTATAGAATAATGTTTCTATATTCTTATCTTCTGCCATGACATCTTTTAAGTCTTCTTCTACTGCTTTCATAGATAAGAGGAATTTATCTGCATAAGCTGTATCAAACTTACGTACTGCAGATTGATCATTGAATATATAATGAACTAAAGGATGTTCGTCACCTACAATAACATTCCAGTTCTGTGAGGCACGTGCACAATATTCTGCATCTTCTGCAAGACTTAATTCTTCATTCAATAATACATTTTCAATAGTAGAAGCTTTAATGAGTTTACCCCAGCAGAATCCTACACCTGCCTGTACATTTAACAGATCCTTTAAATAATCCTTCCAGTCCTTATACATTGTATCTCTTATATAGTGAAGCATCTTTTCACTATGATCACTATAGTCTCTACTATAGTTACAGATTACACAATCTGCATCTGCTTCTACTGCATGATTTAATAGTATTTCACAGGCATTACTTTCAATCCAGTCATCTGCATCTAAGAACATGATATAGTCTCCCTTAGCTGTTTTTACACCTAAGTTTCTACCAGAACATACACCGCTCTTAGAATTCTTTACAACTGTCACATTATCTTTATTATTTAATTCACTTAAAGTATCCTGCAACGCATCATTACATCCATTATCAATAATAATCACTTCTACATTTTGATAAGTCTGATTCAAACAGCTTTCGATTGTCTTATTGAAATAAACAGGATTTCCACGATATACAGGAATAATAATA
>NZ_DAWDDM010000342.1:0-1882 GCF_052354645.1 Catenibacterium sp. | reverse complement strand
CTCTTCAAATTTAAAAGAAAAGACTGTTAACATTTAGTTTGTCAACAGTCTGAGAACCCTTAGGGGTTCTTTTATTATGCTTGATAAGAATCATAGAATATGTACAAAAAACAGTGAATTATACTTAAAAATGTACAATCTTATAAAATTGTCTAATAAATAAGTATGTTTTTTAGTGATTCTATAGAGTATATCACTTTTCTTTTTTATTTTGTGTGTTATAATGGTCAAGCAGAAGCGAGGTGAAATCATGGAAGAAAAGATTGAAGCCATTAAGGAAGTCATTCATAAGTTGAGACCCTATCTTCAAAGAGATGGTGGAGACTTAGAATTCGTTGATTTCAAAGACGGCATCGTTTATGTACATATGCTTGGTGCATGTGCAGGCTGCATGATGTTAGATTCTACTATTAAAGATGGTGTTGAACAGATTTTAGTAGAAGAAGTTCCAGGCGTTATTGAAGTACAGGCAATTTAATTAAATATTTTTATACTCTTATTCAGAACCACACAGATGAGGATCGTTTTAAAGTGGTGGCAACCCTTATATAGAAGGTGCCTTGACCAAGCAAGTATTACTTGAACAATAAGAGGAAGCAGATTACTACGCTTTCCTCTTTGAGGAGAGCTTTTTTATTACAGGAGGAAAAGAAGAAAATGGAAAAGAACTTATTTACATCAGAATCTGTATCAGAAGGACATCCAGATAAGCTTTGTGATCAGATCAGTGATGCAATCTTAGAGGAATGCTTAAGACAGGACAAATATTCACGTGTAGCTTGTGAATGTTTCGCAACAACTAATTTATTAGTCATTGGTGGAGAAATTACAACAAATGCGAAAGTAGATTATGAAGCAGTGGCTCGTGATGTAATGAGAAGAATTGGCTATACTGCTGAAGATTTAGGTATTGATGCAGATACTTGTGAAATCAAGGTAGTAATGGATACACAGTCTAGTGATATCGCCTTAGGTACAAATGTAGAAGTAGGTGGTGCAGGTGACCAGGGTATCATGTTTGGTTATGCAACAAATGAAACTGAAACATATATGCCTTTACCAATCTCTATGGCTCATGAATTAGTACGTTATGCAAGTGAATTAAGACATAATGGTACATTCAAACATGCAAGACCTGATATGAAATCACAGGTTACTATTGATTATACAGATGAAAATAATCCAAAGGTTGATACAATTCTTATGTCAATCCAGCATGATCCAGATTTCAATGAAGAAGAATTCAAGACATTCATTAAAGAAAAGATCATGAAGGAAGTTGTAAGAAAACATCATATGAATGAAGACTACAAGGTATTCATTAACCCAACAGGAAGATTCGTTATTGGTGGTCCTCATGGTGATACTGGTTTAACTGGACGTAAGATCATTGTTGATACTTATGGAGGAATGGCAAGACATGGTGGAGGCGCATTTTCTGGTAAAGACCCATCAAAGGTAGATAGAAGTGCAGCTTATATTACTCGTTATATCGCTAAGAACATTGTTGCAGCAGGATTATGTGATCGTATTGAAATCCAGTTATCTTATGCAATTGGTGTAAAGGATCCTACAAGTGTGCATGTTGATACTTATGGAACTGGTAAAGTAGCTGATGAAGTCATCTTAGATGCAATCAAGAAAGAATTTGATTTAACTCCTCAGGGCATCATCAATACATTAGATTTATTAAATCCAATCTATGGACCAACAGCTGCTTATGGACACTTTGGTCGTACTGATGTTGAATTTCCATGGGAAAAATTAAATAAAGTAGAAGACTTAAAGAAATACTTAGCTTAAAGAAGACATTAACGTCTTCTTTTTTTATATTTTATGTCAAGAGTGTTTTTTTAGTTTTTTTTATTTATAATATAGTTAT
>NZ_DAWDDM010000341.1:0-1894 GCF_052354645.1 Catenibacterium sp. | reverse complement strand
CGAATCCCTCAACCTGCGCCATTGAATGTTACTCGGGAGAAATCCTGAGTTTTTTATTTTCAGAATATGTAAGAGATTACAGAATTGTTTCTGTTCTGTTATAATATTGTTATCACATGTAAGGGAGATTATATAATGGATCAGTCAAAAAGTATTAATGTTAGATACTCAATGTTGCAGGGGATTTACTTTGTAGGCTTCTGTACAGTTATCGGCTATGCTGCAGTTTATCTAGGATCAATTGGCATGAGCTCATCTTTAATTGGGATTGTACTTGCAATCGCAAATATTCTAACAAGTATCGCACAACCTGTACTTGGAGGATTTGTGGATAAGTCAAACATTTCTATGAAGAAAGTCTTAATGATCATGTTTGGTCTTTGTAGTATTCTATCTGTATTACTTATGTTTACGAGTAAGGTTACATTCTTAGCTGCTGTTTTGTTTGTTGCAGTCTCTACAATACTCTATACAACAATGCCTTTAGTTAACTCACTTGCTTTCGCATTCCAGAAACAGGGCATTGACGTTAAATTTGGTGTAGCACGTGGTATTGGATCAGTCGCTTATGCTCTTGCGTCTCTTGTATTAGGAAACGTTGTAAAGGCAGTAAGTCCTACTTTAATGCCTCTTGCCTATATTGTCATCTTCTTAGGTATTTTACCTCTTATTCGCTCATTTAAGATGCCAGAAGCTGAAGTAGATGAAGTCATTGAAGAAAAAGTAGTAGAAAAAGAAAGTACAGGTGCTTTTATTAAGAAGCATCTTAAATTCATGATTTTCTTAGCTGGTTTTATATTAGTTTATTTTGATCATACAATCATCAACAATTTCTTTATTAATGTAATTAAAAACGTTGGTGGTAATACTGGAGATATGGGAAATGCAGTATTCTTGGCTGCGATGTTAGAACTTCCTACTATGGCTTTATTTGAAAAGTATAAGAATAAAATCAATATCAAAAATACAATCATCATTTCTGCAATATTCTTCACACTTAAACATACATTAACTTATTTTGCGACAAATATGGTTATGATCTATTTAGCTCAGGCAACTCAAATGCTGGCTTATGCATTATTTATTCCTGCATCTGTTTATTATGTAGATAAATTATTTGATGCAAAGGATGCAGTTAAAGGACAGGCACTCGTTACTACAAGTATGACCGTATCTGGTGTACTAGCCAGTTTCTTAGGTGGTATTTTACTAGATAGTATGGGTGTTTATGAAACATTATTTTTAGGTTTAGTATTAAGTGCAGTAGGTACAATTGTGATGATTGTGACTGTTGAAAACGTAAATAAGAAGGGGGCTTAAATATGTTAGATGTTTTAAAAACAAGAAGAAGTATTAGAAAATATACAGATGAAATGCCTAGAGATGAAGATCTTGAAAGAATTGTAGAAGCTGGTTTATATGCTCCTACTGGTATGGGCAGACAGGGCGTTAAGTTTGTAGTAGTAAAGAATAAAGAAATGAGAGATCATTTATCAAAGTTGAATGCTGGTGTTATGGGGAGTGATAAAGATCCTTTCTATGGTGCACCTGTTGTTATTGTTGTTTTATCAAAGAAAGAATATCCTACATATATCTATGATGGATCACTTGCGATTGGTAATATGCTCAATGAAGCGCATGGCTTAGGACTTGGTTCTTGCTGGATTCATCGTGCGAAAGAAGTATTTGAAGGTGAAGAAGGAAGAAGACTCCTTAAAGAATGGGGCATTGCAGAAGACTATGAAGGCATTGGAAATGTTATTATAGGATTTGCAGATGGTAAGGCTCCAGAAGCATCACCCCGTCTTGATCATCGTGTAATTACAATCGAATAATGAAATAATCCTCGTTGCGGAGGATTATTTTTTTATGGGAAACTATGATATGGCGGCCG
>NZ_DAWDDM010000340.1:0-1904 GCF_052354645.1 Catenibacterium sp. | reverse complement strand
GTTTGAAAAAGCGCTTAAGGCTGGTAAGCCAATGGCTGAAATGATGGAGAACATTGATATCGGTGGACCTTCAATGATTCGTTCTGCTGCTAAGAACTTCAAGGATGTATTGATTGTTACTGATCCAAAAGATTATGATGCTGTATTAGAAGCTATTAGAGAAGATAAGACTGATTTTGAATTCAGAATGAATCTTGCTTATAAGGCTTATAGCTTAACAGGCAGCTATGATGCAATGATTTCTCGTTATTTCGCTGATCAGGTACATGATGAATTCCCTGATATCTTAAATATTTCATTAAAGAAGACAGATCACTTGCGTTATGGTGAAAACTCTCAGCAGAGTGCAAATGCTTATGTTGATCCATATGTTCAGCATTCTTTATTAGATTATGAACAGTTACATGGTAAAGAAATTTCTTTCAATAACGTGAATGATTTATATGGTGCAGTTGCCTGCGTAAGAGAATTTGGTGATCAGTTAGTGACTGTTGCAATTAAGCATTCAACACCTTGTGGAGTTGCTATTGGTAAGACTGGTTATGAATCTTATAAGCGTGCTTATGAAGGTGATCCAACTTCTATCTTTGGTGGAATCATCGCTGTAAACTATAAGATTGATAAGGAAACTGCTTTAGAAATGAAGAAGACTTTCTTAGAAATCATTGCAGCACCTGATTTTGATGATGATGCTTTAGAAGTATTAGAAAAGAAGAAGAACTTACGTTTATTAAAGCTTAAGAATCTTGATGCACGTGATGCTAAGTATGATATTAAGTATCTTGAAGGTAAAGCACTTGTTCAGGAATTAAATACTAAGCTTATTGATGAAATGAAAGTAGTGACTAAAAAGCAGCCAACAGAAGCTGAATTATCTGATATGGAATTTGGTTTAAAGGTTGTTAAATATGTTAAGTCTAATGCAATTGTACTAGTGAAAGACGGATGTACTTTAGCTGTTGGTGGAGGACAGACTTCACGTATCTGGGCATTAGAAAATGCAATTCATAATAATCCTGATAAGGATTTCCATGGTGCTGTATTAGCAAGTGATGCATTCTTCCCATTTAATGATTGTGCACAGGTGGCCGATGAAGCAGGTATTAAGGCTATTG
The DNA here is from genome assembly GCF_052354645.1 of Catenibacterium sp. Lineage (NCBI taxonomy): Bacteria > Bacillati > Bacillota > Erysipelotrichia > Erysipelotrichales > Coprobacillaceae > Catenibacterium > Catenibacterium sp. Next base: position 789 of record NZ_DAWDDM010000340.1, on the reverse strand, counting down.
TACAGCCTGGTGGATCAGTTCGTGATCAGGAATCTATTGACTATTGTGATGAACATGATATGACAATGGTCTTCAATGGTTATAGACATTTTAGACACTAAGGAGGCGTTATATGAAGGTTCTTGTTATTGGTAGTGGTGGAAGAGAACATGCAATTGCCTGGAAATTAAAACAGAGTAAACATGTTACTGAATTATATGCTATTCCTGGTAATCCTGGTATGGATGCTGTATGTATTCCAGGTAGTGTAGAAGATATGCCTTTTATCTTAAAGACTGTTGAAGAAAAGGGTATTGATTTAACTGTTATTGGTCCTGAAGTACCATTGTGTATGGGACTTGCTGACTATTTAGAAGAAAGAGGACACAAAGTATTTGGCCCTAGAAAAGAATCAGCTATTCTTGAAGGTTCTAAAGCCTTCTCTAAGGATTTCATGAAAAAGCACAATATTCCTACTGCAAAGTATGAAGAAGTGACTGATTACGAATCAGCTATTAAAGCATTAGATGCTTTTGATCTTCCTGTTGTTGTTAAGGCTGATGGTCTTGCAGCAGGTAAAGGTGTAGTCATCTGTGAGACAAAGCAGCAGGCTAAAGAAGAACTTAAAGTGATGCTTGATGGCAGTGCTTTTGGTGATGCTGGTAAAAAGGTTGTTTTAGAAGAATTCTTAACTGGTTTTGAATGTTCTCTATTATGTTTTGTAGACCATGATACAAACGTACCTATGGTATCTGCAAAAGACCATAAACAGATTTATTATAATAATGAAGGTCCAAATACTTGTCTTAT
>NZ_DAWDDM010000339.1:0-1924 GCF_052354645.1 Catenibacterium sp. | reverse complement strand
ACAATGGATTTACATTATGTAGATTATGGACTTTCTAAATGGAAAGGGAAGCTTTGTTCAACATGTTTACTTTTCACAAATGAAAATGTATCGTATATTCCAGTTGGAAGAATTATTAAAACAGGTGGAATAGAGTCAGTTATTGATTATTATAAAAAGCTAGGTGAAAGCTTTTATCAAGAATTATTAGATATGCTTGTTTTTGATGCAATTATTTTAAATGAAGATCGTCATTTTGGTAACTTTGGTTTTTTAATTGATAATAAATCAAATAAAATTGTGGGATGTGCGCCTATTTTTGATAATGGATTATCACTTCTTTGTTATGCTATGGATGATGATTTTAAAAATATTAATCAATACATCCAAACAAGACTTCCTGCAACATATCAAGATTTTATTGCTTTTGTAAAACCACGTATGACAAAAAGACAAAAGGAAAAACTAAGAAAATTAATAGGTTTCAAGTTTGAAAGTCATTATAAATATCGATTACCTAGAAAAAGACTCAAATATTTGGAAGAAATTATTCAAAAAAGAGTTTTAGAATTATTAGAATAGTAGAGTATGTCTACTATTTCCTATATGCGCTCATCATCCCATTCTGTTACTTTGACAGACTCTGGCATATCATGATTATTTGTGGAATTTATTTATAACGTAATCTGGAAACACCTTATGTACATTAATACGCTTATTCTGATAATAGGTAGTCAATGTGGTCTCAGTCACCTTAATGTCTACCATCTTGCCTACATATTCATATGGAACTGAATACCAGTTCTTTTTTATAAGCGATATGACAGTTAAGCTGTACCTTTCTTGAATAAAACCAGTGACATACCTCAAAAGGAAATTCAGGGAGCGGTCTTAGTGTTTTCTTCTCTACATCTTCGAATACTTCCTTTCTGCTTCCATCTCTCTTATAAGTCAATGAGAAGCAGATAAACAAAAACAATCCTGGATGTACTTTTTACAGTCAAGATTTTTAGGTGGTCAGATTCATCGGAATGGTTGGTCAACCTAATCAGAATGCGTGATCAACCAAAGCGAAATAATCAAATATTGAATTTAGTAGTCATAACAATGAGAGAAAAACATTTAGAAAAATATTTAGGTGATTATTCGCAAGGAACAGCACCGCTAATCGCATAAAGTGCACCACCTATATCACCAACTGCACCACCTCAAGGGTGGTCTTTTTGTACTATCATGATATTGGAGACAATGTCTCTAATATTATGAATGGAGCCTTAAAATTATGGCCGTAAAATTCAATCTGAGAATGTGCCTGTAGCTAATGGATCAGGGTATTTCTCTTAATACCATTTCCAAACAATATCACATAAGCAAGCACACCTCATCGAAAGTAAAACGAAGAAAGGAGGAATTAGAATTTGATACCGCAAAATTAGAGTGTTATTCAGATACGAAATTAGGAAAGCTGTTCTTCCCTAATCTTTATGAAAGTGAAGACATCTATGCCTCTATAGATTATGAATATATTCATAATGAATTATCTAAACCTGGAGTCACTCTGACGCTGTTGTGGAATGAATACTGCATCAAGATAAATGATGGGAAGTATCCCGTGAGCTATTCAAAGTTCTGCAGAGGATACACAGAGCTTGTTCAGAATCACAACTATACCAACCATATCCAGCATAAGCCAGGTATTCGTACTGAAGTAGATTGGTTATGAGAATCTTTACATAACCAATCCACCATTAATTTATCCCCTGGTTTATGTGTGATATGCATTGTAAGATTTTTTTCTTTACATAATCACGATACTTTTTGCAAAAGTAACTGTACTGATAGAATGGGAAGTTACTGTTTCTGCAATCTTCTGCATATTCTTCCCATAATAATTTAATGTTTGTCCCTGGTCTTAACAGTTCTTTATGAATATACTGATAATCAG
>NZ_DAWDDM010000338.1:0-1927 GCF_052354645.1 Catenibacterium sp. | reverse complement strand
CTTTACGAGCATTTAAGAAAATATAAAAAGATAATTAGAAATTTATACTTTGTTTTATATAAAAAATGCAATGACTAAATGGTAATTTATAGATTAGGATTACACTATTACAAAGAATTTGACAATTTCCAGTTTGTATAATTGAAAAAATGAAAAATGCATAGACAACTGTGTCTATTAGTGAAAATACGACATTTCTCGCTTTGTGTCGTGTTATTTGCAGATAACAGCTTCTATATTTGATGATGAAAGGAGGAGTTGAGGTGGACCAAGTAAAAATCGGGAATTTTTTAAAAAAACTTCGCAAAGAAAAAGGCATTACACAGGAGCAATTGGCACAAATATTAAATGTCTCTGGAAGAACCGTATCCAGATGGGAAACCGGAAACAATATGCCGGATATCAGTATTCTTGTGGATATTGCAGATTATTATGATATCAGCATTCCTGAGATTATCAGTGGAGAAAGGAAAAGCGAGATGATGAACGAAGAAGAAAGAAAAATTGCTAAAACAATGGCTGATTATGCAACTACAGAGAAAGAGAAGATTTTTAAGGAAATGAAGCTCCAAAGTGTCATGGGAGTTTGTGCATTGGTTCTATACTGGATTCTGCATGAAACAGGTGCATACATGTATAATGATGTGTTAGGAAAGCTTGCCAGCTATTGTGAGACCTTGGTATCTGTGTCAGTCATAATGATGGCTGCATTTACGACAGGATCTTTAAGCAAGGTGCGGAGCAAGAGTAGAAAAGTTTTTGTATTCGAAAATTTCCCAAAAACTATTCAATTTGTTGTAACTGCAGTTGTAGCTTTTGGTGTAGCTGCTGTGATCAAACTGGTACTGGTGTATTTTTTCGGCTTATAAGTATTTTCAAATTCGTATTACATACTATGGAAAAAGAACTTTTTGATATTTTCACAGATGCGTGCTAATATGATTATAGAAAAAGAGTGCTACCGATAGACGGTTAGCCCATTTTACTATTTAGAATATCATCAAAGATAACCGCTTAGTTTACCAGACCAGAGCGGTTATTTTTGTGGTTTATGATTATCTTTACCTAATGTATATCCGATACTAAAGCAGGTTAAGCCGAAGCATACTACTGCTATGGAGTCAATAATACTCATTGGCTTAACCCTCCTTTCCACTGGATTTCTTTACAGGTTTCTATGTAATCAGAGGGTCACAGTCCCTCTGGAGAAGGACTAACCGCCTACCGTTAGGGTAGCACCCATGTTTCGATTGTAACAGTTAAAAATTACCGGTGCAATATAAAGTTGGTAGAGAAACATCTAGTATCTACAGAAGAGAATCGGTTTGAGTATTCTCCGGTGCCAAAACGGTGCCAAGAAATCAGGCAAATCAAAATTGGTAGTGCAATTCAACCGCTTTTCACTGTATTTTGGAGAGAAAACCATAAAAAACATGAGGTAAAACGGAATTAAAGTATCGTGCTTATAGACGAATAGAGCTTATTCAAATGTTTAATGAGAGAGAGCTGAATCTTATTATCATGATGGAAAATAAATGCCCTAAAAGGCCCATCTCTTTTATTAAAAACCTATCCTCTTATGAAGTATTATCATAAAGATACTTCTTTAGAATCTCTTCCATTACTCTATGATACATCCACAGAGTATAAGAATATAGATACAGAAATAGAACAGTTACTTTTAAAAACATGTATGAAAGAAGGTTATGTCATCTTACAGAAGTTCATGGATCAGAGTCCTTATTGTAAGTATTTATCTTCTTCTCCTACAAATAAGACTTCTTCTTTGTATCTTTACTATCATGAAGATGCTCATCAAATCATTCATAATATACTAGACGTACTCAAAAAGCATGCCTTCTAGGCATGCTCCAGACTGTTGACAAACTAAATGTTAACAGTCTTTTCTTTTAAAATCGAATAGTAT
>NZ_DAWDDM010000337.1:0-1939 GCF_052354645.1 Catenibacterium sp. | reverse complement strand
ATATAAGTATAACAAATGTTTCGAGTGAGTGTTACATGTTACATTATGTTTCAAATTAATTGTTTTTAAATTATTTCTATGATATTTTTTGCATGGTTTTTTCCAAATATTAACAATAACTTAAAAAAGGTGCTTATATGAAGAAGAAAATAACTTTTATTAGTTTAATTATCATTTGTATCATAATGTTTCTGATTACTACTTTCTGTCCAATTTATAAGGTAGAAGGAAACTCTATGAGCCCTACATTAAAGAATAATGATTATGTATGTATTAAAAAAACAAAATCTTTTAAACAGGGAGACTTAATCGCTTTTGAATACAACAATAAGCTTCTTGTAAGAAGAGTTATCGCCCTAAGTAATGATGAGGTCAATATTGATACAAATGGCTATGTATTTGTGAATGATAAGAAACTAGAAGAAGACTATCTATCAAGTAGAAAAGACAATCCATTACGTGATGAAGTCTTTCCTTATATCGTGCCTAATGGAAAAGTCTTTGTACTTGGAGACAATAGAACGCAATCTATAGATTCTAGAATGCGAGATTTAGGATGTATTGATCAAAAACAAATTATTGGAAAAGTTGTCATGAGGGTTTATCCGATTACACGCTTTTCTATTTATTAAATAAAGGAGAGAATATGACAGATTTTAATATTTTAAATAAGCCTGGCAGAAAGAAGTAGATGGTAAAAACTATAAGAATAACAATTTGACACCAGGCTATTATTTAGTAAAGGATAAAGATGGTTCAGTATCTGGACAGGATTCTTATACTAAGTTTATTTGAGAAGTTGTAGGTAATGATGTATCTGCAGCAGTAAAATCAAGTGTTCCTGCTTCAGAAAAGAAAGTAAAAGATACAAATGATACTGAAGGTACAAAAACAGGATGGCAGGATTCTGCAGACTATGATATTGGGGATAAAGTTCCATTCCAGTTAACTGGTACTGTAGCTTAGGATTATAATGATTATAAAGGTGCTTATCAGTTAGTGTTCCATGATACTTTATCTAATGGCTTGACGCTTGACAGAGATTCATTTAAAGTTTATAAAAATGATAGCGATGAAGTACTTAATCAAAACCAATATGAAGTGAATATCACATATGATAAGCACTTCACTGTAACTATTAAGGATGTAAAAGTTTTAGGTGATGATGTATCAAAAGTAAGAGTTGAATATACTGCAACGTTAAATGAAAATGCAGTCATTGGTTCTGCAGGTAATCCAAATAAAATGTATATGGAATTCTCTAACAACCCAAATAGTACTCAGGGTGGATCTAAAGGTCAGACACCAGAAGATAAAGTAATCGTATTTACTTATAAGACAGTAATTAATAAGATAAATTCTGAGAAAAATCCTTTAAAAGGTGCAGCCTTCAAATTAGAAAAAGTATTTAAAGATGGCACAAAGAAATTAGTAAAAGAATACAAAATTACAGATGAAGAAGATCATGATAGAACAGCTTTTGAATTTACAGGATTAGATCATGGTGCATGGTGTATATATTCTTACAGAAACAGTTTCTCCAGATGGATATAACACATTGCATCCAATAACATTCTCTATTGCTGCATCTCATGATATAGCTTCTGCTGATCCAAAGTTAACTTATTTAAATGGTGATCCAGTTGATGGTCAAATTATATTTACTGCCGACAAAGAAGAAGGTACATTAACTGCAGATGTAGTAAACTACAAAGGTTCTGAACTTCCAAATACTGGTGGTATGGGTACTACAATTCTATATGCTGCTGGTGTAATCTTAATTCTTGCAGCAGGTGCATTCTTAGTAATGCAGAAAAAAGCTGAAAATAAATAATTTAAAATAGAAAGGAGATGTCCTATAATGAAAAAGAAGATAATTAATCTATTTAATGTGGACCCCGTGTCAAGGACATTAAATAAAAAGGCGCTTAAAAATGAT
>NZ_DAWDDM010000336.1:0-1979 GCF_052354645.1 Catenibacterium sp. | reverse complement strand
CCGTTGTGGTGCTAATGTTTGATTATTTTTGGGACATTATCAATTTCGGTTGACAGTCGTTACTGCATAGAAACCACAGGAGCAGTTTCCTTATTTCACTTCATATATACAATCTTATATTTGTTCTAAAAAAGGACTCGTGATGAGTCCTCTACATTAACAATCATACTGAGTGAATACGTCACTAACTGGTAAATCGTTTTCAATGTTTTCAATTGTATGTGCAAGTAATCCTGCAACAGATACAGAAACAAGTTTATCAAATTTCTTTTCTTGTGGAATTTCGATAGTGTTAGTAATAACAACTTCTTTTGCAGCACAAGTAGATAATCTTTCAATAGCAGGTCCAGAAAGTACACCATGAGTACATGCAATATATACATCCTTAGCACCTTTCTGTTTTAACATATCAACACCAGCTGTAATAGTACCAGCTGTATCGATCATATCGTCAATTAAGATACAGTTCTTACCTTCAACATTACCGATAATACCCATAACTTCAGCAACGTTTGGTTTAGGTCTTCTCTTATCGATGATAGCGATAGGACAATCAAATGCTTCAGACATCTTACGAGCTCTAGTAGCTCCTCCGTGGTCAGGAGATACAACACATAAATCCTGAACCTTCTTTTTACGGAAGTATTTGATTAATAGTGGTAAAGCCTGCATTTCATCTACTGGAATATCAAAGAATCCCTGGATCTGAGCTGCATGTAAGTCAACAGTTACAACACGGTTAACACCAGCTGTAGTTAATAAGTCTGCAACTAACTTAGAAGTGATTGGCTGTCTAGGTTTAGCTTTACGATCCTGTCTAGCATATCCGAAATATGGAATAACTGCAGTAATTTCACGAGCAGAAGCACGTTTTAAAGCATCAGTTAATACTAAGATTTCCATTAAGTTTTCAGTTACTGGATTAGAAGTAGACTGAACAATGAATACGTCCTTACCACGAACAGATTCACCGATTTCACATAAGATTTCACCATCTGCGAAGTGATGAACTTTGCAGTCTCCAACCTTAGTACCTAAAATGCTTGCGATATCCTGAGCTAATTTCTTGCTTGAAGATAAAGAAAATACTGTAATTTTGTTTTTCATATGTGTCCCCTTTTTTTATTTCTTGTTTCTTTCGTTATAAATCTTCATACGTTTTTCTTCTAAAACTTTTGCATAACCAGGTTTGTTCACCTGTCTAGCACGTGCGATAGACATTGCGCCATCTTCTACAGTTTCTGTTACAGTAGATCCAGCTGCAACAAATGCGCCTTCACCAACAGTCACTGGTGCAACTAAATTTGAATTACATCCAATAAATGCATTATTTCCAATAACAGTCATTGACTTATTCTTACCGTCATAATTGCTTGTGATAGTGCCACAACCAATATTAACGCCATCGCCTACTTTAGCATCACCGATATAAGTAAGATGAGCAGACTTGCTTCCCTTACCAAAATCAGCTTTCTTCATTTCCACAAAGTTACCAATGTGTACATTCTCTCTAATATGACAATTAGTTCTTAGTCTTGCATAAGGACCAATATCAGTACCGCTTTCTACAACAGAATCGCTTAATACTGAGAACTTGATTTCCACATTATCCTTAATATCTACATCTGTAAATTCACAATAAGGACCAATATGACAATGTGCTCCTATAGTAGTATGACCCTTAATAATACAACCTGGTTCAATGATTGTATCCTTACCGATTACAACATCAGTACCAATATATGTATTATCAGTATCTACAATAGTTACACCATTTAATAACCAGTTCTTATTTACTCTCTTCTGAAGTAACTTAGTTGCTTCAGCAAGCTGAACACGGTCATTAATGCCACCTACTTCACTGAAATCCTGAATCTTATAGCCATCAACCTTCTTGCCTTCTTCATTCATGATTCCAATTAAATCTGTAATATAATACTCACCCTGAGCATTGTTGTTTGTTACTTACTTTTAAGCTT
>NZ_DAWDDM010000335.1:0-1983 GCF_052354645.1 Catenibacterium sp. | reverse complement strand
GCCAAATACCGGAGAAGACTTAGATGTAATCATGTTTTCCCCTACGACAAATGAATCAATACGTGCACCCTGTTCAAGTACAGAACGGATTAAATATTCATCTAATGAGTTAGAAATAGAAATCTTTGTATTAGTCAATCCAGCAACATCAAGCATCATTCTTGCTTTCTTAGTAAGATATGCGATATCTCCTGAGTCAATACGAATACCAGCTAATGTCTTACCCATTGGCTGTAATACTTCTTCTGCGACTCTAATCGCATTTGGAATACCGCTCTTTAATGTATCATATGTATCTACTAAAAGAATACATGAATCTGGATAGATTTCAGCATAGGCTTTAAATGCATCATATTCAGTGTCAAATGACTGAACAAAAGAATGTGCCATTGTACCAAGTACTGGAATACCAAAAGCTTTACCTGCTGATACTGTAGCAGTTCCTGCTGCTCCACCAATATAAGCTGCTCTTGCGCCATATGTTGCACCATCATATCCCTGTGCTCTTCTTGCCCCAAATTCCATAACAGGACGACCCTTAGCTTCCTGTACAATTCTTTGTGTTTTAGTTGCAATCAATGACTGATGGTTGATTGTCACTAAAAGGAAAGTTTCTAATAGCTGTGCTTCAATCAATTTTCCTTTAACAGTGACTAATGGTTCATAAGGGAATACAGGTGTTCCTTCAGGGACTGCCCAGATTGTACCATCAAACTTGAAATCAGCTAAATAAGATAAAAATTCTTCATCAAACATATTTAAAGTACGTAAATAGTCAATATCGCCCTTTGAGAAGTGCATATCTTTAATCGCTTCAATCAACTGTTGTAGTCCTGCCATGATGACATAACCACCATTATCAGGATTCTTTCGATAGAACATATCAAAATAGGCAATTTCATCCTTTTTTCCCTGTTTAAAATAATCATATGACATTGTTAATTCATAAAAGTCCATGACAAGAGTTATATTTCTTGCATCACTTACTGTACTATTTCCCATATTGTAATCTCCTAACTTGTTTGTTTTTTATCATACTATCATTATACAAAAAGTAAAGTGATTTGTCTTTTTTTACAAAACTTACACATAAGAAAAAGAAGACTATGAAGCCTTCTTTGCCATTTTCATTAATGCATCTTTTGCCGCATGCTGTTCTGCACGCTTTTTACTTGTTCCCTTGCCAGTACCTAAAATCATATCATCTAAAATAACTTCAATGACAAATTCAGGAGCATTGGCTGGTCCAGTTGAACTTTTTACATGATAACTGACTGTCTTACGGTCATCTGACTGCACTAATTCCTGTAATTTAGTCTTATAATCAGTGATATCATCAAATTCATTTACTTCATTGACATGTTTGAAGATTGTCTTTTCAAGAATACGAATCACCTGTTCTTTACCACAATCTAAATAAAGTGCACCTATAAATGATTCATAAATATTTGCAAGAACACTTTCACGATGACGTCCACCACTCTTTTCTTCACCTACACCTAAATAAAGAAGTTCACCTAAATGAAGTTCTTCAGAAAAGCGCGCTAAAGATTCTTCTCTTACAAGTTTAGAACGAAGTTGTGTTAACTGTCCTTCTTTATATTCTGGATGTAATGCAAAGATGAATTCTGATACAAATAGCTGTAAAACAGCATCTCCCATAAATTCTAGTCTTTCATAATCAGGAATATGAACATTTGATTCATTCGCATAAGACGAATGAGTAAATGCTTCCTTATAAAGACCAATACGTTTAAAAGGAATGTTTTCTTTCTGTAAGAAATCTAATATTTTCATTATTGAAGTCCTTCTTTCATACGACCTACAACATCTAAGTCTACCATTCTATATACAAGTTCCATCGCATTAAAAACTGCCTTGGCATCTGAACCACCATGTGCTTTTACGATTGCTTTTTCAAAGCCCATAAATAGAGCACCACCCACTGATTTATAATCAAAACGATCTTTCAAGGCATATAAC
>NZ_DAWDDM010000334.1:0-1986 GCF_052354645.1 Catenibacterium sp. | reverse complement strand
GTTATTTAGCTGGTTATGCTGCTGTAAAAGAAGGCTACACAAAGATTGGCTTCATGGGTGGTATGGCACTTCCTGCAGTAATTAACTATGGTTATGGTTATTTACAGGGTGCTAACGACGCTGCAAAAGAATTAAATATTAAAGTTTCTGCAAAATATACTTACACAGGTACATTCAATGAATCACCAGAAATTAAGACTAAAGCTACTGGATGGTACAATGGTGGTACTGATGTAATCTTTGCTTGTGGTGGACAGATTTGTAACTCTATCTTCGCTGCTGCAGAAGATACAAACAAAAAGTCTATCGGTGTAGATAGTGACCAGAAAGATGATTCTAAAACAGTTATTACTTCAGCTATGAAGGGTGTTAAACAGACTGTATTAGATGAAATCACAAATGCTTTCAATAACAAGTTTGAAGGTGGCGCTCATGTATTAGGTGCAGAAGGCGACTACATTGGTCTTTCAACTGATTTCTCAAGATTAAAGAAATTCACAAAGAAAGATTACGAAAAAGTATTCAAAGATGTTAAAGATGGTAAAGCAAAAATTATTACTTACTCAGATGTTGATGAAAATGCAAAGGGTGATCCTAATACAAAAGTATTAAAGGATGCTTTAACTAACGTAACAGTATCATATGAAAATTAAATAAAACCTATAAAAGTGGCTTAAATAGCCACTTTTTTTGATTTAAAAAGATAACAGATAGGCAGCAAAGATAGATTCCTCATATTATAAGAGATCAATTTTTTAGCACACACCATAAAAAAATAAGGACCAAAGCTTATATGCTCTAGTCCTTATTTGCTTTTTCAATGCTTCCATAGCTTCTCTAAAAACAGCTGATGGTTTAATTTTAGTTTTTACACGCTTCTCTAATATCTGTAACAAATTTAGTCTTGTAACTTACACCAACTGCTTTCATATTGCTTTTTAATCAAATTTTCCCATATTGATTCATTTAAAAAACTAATTTTAAAACAATAAGCGATATAATCTGAACGATTGTGGTAGTGTCTTTTAATACCCTGTTGATTTTTTATATAAGTCATACCTTCTCTCACCAAATCCTATCAGATTAATACTTTTACACATATCAACATTAATATCATTCCAAGCTCTTATCAAATTTCTTATTTTTATATGTTTCTTTATATTCATAAATACATTTAGTTATTTTTAAAGTGAACAATTTATAGTATAATATGGTCAGAGGTGAGAATATTGGAATATGCTATTGAAATGCTTAATATCACAAAAGAATTCCCTGGTATTAAAGCAAACGACGATATTACTCTTCAAGTAAGAAAAGGCGAAATTCATGCTTTGTTAGGTGAGAATGGTGCCGGTAAATCTACTTTGATGAGTATTTTATTTGGTCTTTATCAGCCTGATATGGGTGAAATAAAGATTAATGGACAAAGCGTTAAAATCAATGACCCAAATGATGCCAATAAATATAACATTGGTATGGTGCATCAGCATTTTAAACTTGTTCATAATTTCACTGTTTTGGAAAACATTATTTTAGGGGTTGAAGAAAAGGGGTTATTCGGTAAGCTCAAGACAGATAATGCGCGTAAGAAGGTGATGGGCTTATCTGAGAAGTATCATTTAAACATTGATCCAGATGCAAAGATTGAAGATATTACTGTTGGTATGCAGCAGCGTGTAGAAATCTTAAAGATGTTATATAGAAATAATGATATCTTGATTTTTGATGAACCTACTGCAGTACTCACTCCACAGGAAATTGATGAGTTAATGAAAATCATGAAGGAACTTATTAAGGAAGGTAAATCCATCATTTTCATTACTCATAAGTTAAATGAAATCAAAGCAGTAGCAGATCGCTGTACAATCATTCGTAAGGGACGTTATGTTGGTACAGTCAATGTAGCTGATGTGACTAAAGAACAGTTATCAGAAATGATGGTTGGTCATAAGGTAAACTTGACAGTCACTAAAGATGAACATGAAC
>NZ_DAWDDM010000333.1:0-1991 GCF_052354645.1 Catenibacterium sp. | reverse complement strand
TAGCATCAGTATTTATGCTAGGGTCTTTTTATTTTGTAATTAATGGTTGACTTATGATTCGAAATGTGCGGCCGCTTTCGCTATTGAATGATAATGAGGTAGCGAAAGCGGCCCTTGTAATTAAGAACATCTTGATTGCAAGGAGGTAACGCATATGAGCAATTATATTAATCAAGTTTCAGATTCTCTAAAGAATCATATTTCGGAATTAGCTAACAATCCATGTTTATTTCTTCGAAACCCCAATGTCGATTTCTCTCGAAAACGGAAAATTGATTTCAAAACTTTTATAGGAATCATGATGAATTCGGGTGGAGCTACTATGAGTAAAGAACTACTTGATTTCTTTGATTTTAACAAAAATACTCCGTCTGTATCAGCATTTACGCAACAACGTTCAAAAGTACTTCCAGAGGCTTTTGAATATTTGTTTAAATCTTTTACGGATGACAACCTTCCAACTACTAATAATTATCATGGCTATCGTTTAATTGCATGTGATGGAAGTAACTTGACCATTGCAACCAATCAAAAGGATCCAGAAACTTTTTGGGAACGTAATCAGTATGGTTCAATTGTTAATAAACTACATCTAAATGCCTTTTATGATGTTTTGAATCGTATATACACCGATGTTTTAGTGCAAACAGCGTCGGATTACAACGAGTCTAGAGCATGTGCAACAATGATTGACAGATCGAAACTAGAGAATGTTATTCTTGTTGCTGATAGAGGATATGAAAACTATAACATTTTTGCACATGCAATTGAAAAAGGATGGAAATTCGCTATACGTGTCAAAGATAAAAATAGTAATGGAATTGCATCTGGGTTAAATCTTCCTCCAAATGATGAGTTTGATATAGATATCACTCAGATTTTTTCGAGGAAAAATACAAAGACCACAAAAAATGCAGGCTATAAGTGGATGCCTGCAAATCAAGTGTTTGATTATCTTCCACGAAAAAGTGATAAAACATACGAATTATCATTTCGTATTATTAGATTTCCTATAGGGTCTAATTCTTATGAAATAATAATTACAAATCTTGATAGAAATATTTTTGACGTAAAAAAAATAAAGGAAATCTATCATTTGAGATGGGGAATAGAAACTTCATTCAGAGAATTAAAATATGCCATAGGATTAACAAGTTTCCATGCACGAAAACCAGATTTTATTAAACAAGAAATATATGCGCGATTACTTTTGTATAACTATTGTGAATTAATAACAACACATGTAATAAAACAAATGAAAAACAATGATAAAACAAAACAGGTGAACTTTACAATCGCCATTTATATTTGTAGAGAATATCTCCGTAATAAACGCAATCTTAGTCCACCTGATGTGATTAACCTAATAGAAAAGCATGTATTACCAGTAAGACCTGGTCGAAAAGACCCTCGCAAAGTCAAACCCCAGGCATCTGTAAGCTTTCTATATAGAGTGGCTTAATCATAGATAATTATAAGTTTTTTGACAGATAAACAATCTGTCTTTTTGTTGTGCTGCAAAATAGACAAAAGAAAAAACACATCATATTTATCAAATAATTGCAAATATGATGTGTTTTATAATTATGTCAAAATTCTTAACTTAATGACATTGCTCATATGAGACTCTTTTTTTGCAGATACTGCTTATTATTCTTCGAGTGTTTTATTTGCACACACTTCGAAAATCTCGCCAACCGTTGCCCGCAGTCTGATGCCTATATTTAATGAAAATACCTGACTTATATATAGTATACCACAGGTATACTGGATTTATTTGTAAAGATGTGCTATTATGATAGCAGATAAAAAACAAGGAGAAAACAACAATGATTAACATGAATACAAGTTATAAATTTCATAGCGATTATAAACATGAATCTCATTACGATTGTTCGTTTGGGTTTAGTTTTAGTACACGCAAATATGAAATGAATAAACTTGTGTTGATGGTATAATTTCAATTTATCATTCATATACTTAATAAACAC
>NZ_DAWDDM010000332.1:0-2006 GCF_052354645.1 Catenibacterium sp. | reverse complement strand
AAACTACTTTCATTTAAAATATTGGTCAGATACGATGATTATCTACAACCTTAATTTTACTGGAAAAGAGCATGTATGATATAATTGGTCAACCTAATCGGAATGATTGGTCAAATATATCGAGATTATTGGTCAACTACACCATAATAATCATATTAAATATGGTGGATTTGTTTAACGGATTCACTGGCCTTTTCTAGCGTAACGTATGGACTTATGTTACTGTATAGAGTGGCGTTGCCGCTCCGTAATTATCAGTCAGCTACTTCATAATAAATAGATAACTGCTTCAGTAGTATTTTAGTATTTGTCTATATATCTCATCTTGTTATAATGAAATATCATTAAATAATTCTCCAGAATAGAACTCGTTCTCCAACATCTCTCTAAATCTTTCTTTCACTGTAATAACATCTTCTTTATATGTCATTCCATACCAAGTATCATTAGTACGTAGTACCTTTACATTCATTTTTCCCTGTTCTATTAATTGACCAATAAATACTGGTATTAAGTATTCTGATTTAAGTGGATCTTGTGATACTTCCTTTTCAAAGAAATCTTCAAATCCTTCTTCTAGTACATCTAGGAAATCAGGTGTCAATCCCCACATATTCATAGATACTAAAGAATCAATATCTAATACTTGATCATCAGCAATTGCACCATTTTCTGTTTTAATGATATTCTTTGTTTCAATAATCTCTGTTAGACTATTATCACTATCCATCTTACAGATACCTCTAGTTACACTACCATTATCTGATAATGTATTCTTTAGTACAAAGCCTGCCATACATGATTTACCGCCATTCACTAAGAATTCATGTACTGCTTTAAAAGCTTCCTTACCGTAGTAATCATCTGCATTAATTACTACAAATGGTGAATCAATAATATTCTTTGCAGCAAGTACTGCCTGTCCTGTTCCCCATGGCTTAGTTCTACCTTGTGGTAAAGTACCAGGAATATCATTTGTATCCTGAAAAGCATAATCTACAGTAACATTATACTTAGCACATATATCAGTGATTCTGTTGCCAATAACCATCTTAAATTCATCTTCTATATCCTTACGGATAATAAATATTACTTCATTAAAACCTGCTTCTATTGCATCATGTATAGAATAATCCATAATAATATGATTATTACTATCTACAGGTTCTAATTGTTTGATACCTTCTCCAAAACGACTACCTATACCAGCAGCCATAATAAGTAATGTTGTTTTCATATTTTTTCCCTTCTTACAATATCCACTTTTTCTTAAAATTTTTTACTTAGTCAAATCATATATGACTTCTCGCAAATTCAGATATTATCTAATTTAATATCTAGCTCTTTTCTCCTATTAAAATTCTAGTAAATTTCCATTTAAATAATAACTTACTAATCAAATAAGATAAGCATACTGAAATCACAAAACAAAATATTGATAGTACATATATATTCAATTTTCCATTCAATAACGCAATAACAACATATATAATTTGTTCATGAAATAAATATATAGGCATACTGTATTTGGCTAATTTTATTGTGATTTCATTATTAAATGAAGTATTTGCTAAACTTTGTAGAACAAAAAATGCAGATACCCCACCAACTAAATGAAAAATACATTGGAGTCCATATGAATAGATTTTATAAAAAGCAGAAACATTACCGACATTATACGTAAACATATAAATAGAAAACAAAATAAAATAAGAGCCTATAAAAAACAAAGAAAATAATTTACTATTATTGCATATTTTTTCAATTTTAAACTTTCTTATAAGAAAACCACATCCAAAAAATAAAACATAAGTACATGCAGTCCATATCATATAATAATTCGAACATATATTACTTCCAAATAATCCTACCAAATAAAAACAACACATTATAATAAATCCATAAAAAGAAAGTTGATCAACAAAATGAGCTAATGGTCAAAAAATTATAAAAACCCTAAATAACATTAACAAAAACCATAGTTGACTGGGAGTAGTACCTAATAA
>NZ_DAWDDM010000331.1:0-2035 GCF_052354645.1 Catenibacterium sp. | reverse complement strand
CCCCATACTACGTGATAATTAAAATTTAGGAAACCCCTAGTTATTTTAAATTACCAAAAGATTCTGATTCCTGTGTTTAATAATAATGCATAAGTTGCAATAATATTCAATATAAAGCTAACGATTCCTGTAATTAAACATGCTTTTGCCTTATTAGGTGTCATTCTTCTTTTCATAAAGAAGAAGATAACACCCATAAAAGGGAATAAGAATGAAATAATACATAAACCAATAGAGGCACGATCTTCTTCATAATAAGGACTTGTATAGCCATTACTAGAAGCATAGTCTTCCATAGTTGTGTAGTCTGTTCTATTTTCTAATCTGACAGGTTCTCCACAATTAGGACAGAACTTTGCATCTTCCTCTAACTCTTTACCACATCGTGTACAATACATTTATTCACCACTTAATTTTTCATCAATAGCCTTAGCTGCTTTTTTACCAGCACCCATAGCAAGAATTACAGTAGCAGCACCAGTTACAACGTCACCACCAGCCCATACGCCTTCTTTAGATGTATGGTTAGTTTCTTCTTCAACGATGATACCACCCCACTTCTGGCAATCAAGACCAGGAGTAGTCTGTCTAATTAATGGGTTTGGAGACTGACCGATTGCGATAACAACTGTTCCACAATCAATAGTAAAGTTAGATCCTTCTTTTTCAATTGGTCTTCTTCTACCAGATGCATCTGGTTCTCCTAATTCCATTTCTACACATTCAAGAGCTTTAACTGAACCATTGTCACCATGAACAGCAACTGGATTAGTTAATAACTTGAAGATAATACCTTCTTCCTTAGCATGATGTACTTCTTCAGCACGTGCAGGAATTTCAGCATCACTACGACGATATACGATATATACGTTCTTAGCACCAAGTCTCTTAGCAGTTCTTGCAGCATCCATAGCTACGTTACCAGCACCTACAACACATACTGTATCAGCCACTTTAACTGGAGTAGGATGTTTAGGGAATTCATAACCCTTCATTAAGTTAACACGAGTTAAGAATTCGTTTGCAGCATAAACACCATCAAGGTTTTCACCTGGAATACCCTGGAAACGAGGTAAACCAGCACCAGCACCTACGAATACAGCATCATAGCCACTTTCCTGTAATTCATCAATTGTGATAGAACGACCTACTACAACGTTTGTTTCAAACTTAACACCTAAATCTGCAACGCCATCAATTTCAGCCTGTACTAAATCTTTTGGTAAACGGAATTCTGGAATACCATAAGATAATACACCACCAGTTTTATGTAATGCTTCAAATACTGTTACATCATAACCACGTTTAGCAAGTTCGCCTGCACATGAGATACCTGAAGGTCCTGAACCTACAATAGCCACTTTCTTACCGTTCTTTTCAATCTTAGTTTCAGTTGGTTTACCATGATCTCTGTGATAATCAGCAACGAATCTTTCAAGTCTACCAATGGCAACTGATTCACCCTTGATACCTCTAATACATTTACCTTCACACTGGTTTTCCTGTGGACATACACGACCACAGATTGCAGGTAAAGCATTTTCTGTAGTGATGATTTCATAAGCTTTTTCAAAATCACCATTCACTACTTCCTGAATAAAATGAGGGATAGGTACATTTACTGGACATCCATCCACACAGCGAGGCTTTTTACAGTTTAAGCAACGAGCTGCTTCTTCCTGAGCCATTTCTTTTGTATATCCTAAAGCAACTTCTTTAAAGTTAGTTGCACGAATTTCAGGTTCCTGAGAAGGCATTTCTACCTTTTTATTTGACATATTAGGCATATTATTTAACCCCCTTCATTAAGTTACACATACGGTTTGCATTGGTGTCAACAAGATTTTCTTGTTCCTTGATCATTCTCTTTCTTGCCATTAATTCATCAAAGTCAACATTTAAACCATCAAAGTCTGGTCCATCAACGCAGGCGAACTTGATCTTACCATCAACAGTTACACGGCAGCATCCACACATACCAGTACCATCAATCATGATTGGGTTAAGTGAAACCATTGTCTTAATATCTCTAGGC
>NZ_DAWDDM010000330.1:0-2042 GCF_052354645.1 Catenibacterium sp. | reverse complement strand
ACATAAAATACACTAAGTTATTTTATTGAACATATATCGTACTTTATCTATACGACTATTTGGACGACGGGGCTGGCAAACAGGTTCACCGGTAGTAACATGGTACCCTTTTAACTCTGTTAAACAAACACTACGTCCATTTGTAAAGAAAGTTAAATCACTACGATATTCTTGAATACACCGAGCAGGGATTTCTCCACTAAGAATGACCTCATTATTTTTCAATTGAGTGTCTACGATGTTCGCACAATATTTAGGAGCATCGTTGTATGCTCGTGAAAGATATTCCTGTGGCGCATAAATTTTAAAACTAAGATATGGCTCTAACAATTCTGTTCCAGCTTTTTTTAAGACTTGTTCCAATACAATAGGAGCAAGCATCCTAAAATCTGCTGGGGTACTAACAGGGCTATAGTATAAGCCATACTTAAAACAGATTTTACAGTCCGTCACATTCCAACCATACAATCCTTGTTCACAGCCATAGCGTATCCCCTCCATAACTGCATTTTGAAACGATTGATTTAAGTATCCAAGAGAAACCGAGCTCTCATACTGTACTCCGCTCCCTAATGGAAGCGGTGCTACAGATAGACCAATGGAAGCCCAGAAAGGATTCGGTGGAACTTCGATGTGAATGGTATACTCTGCTTTTTTTAACGGTCTTTCCATATAAATGACTGTAGGCTCTTTTATTTCTATCTCCACATGATACTTTTCTTGCAGCAGAGCACAAGTCACTTCCATTTGTACTTTCCCTAAGAAAGAAAGTATGATTTCATGTGTCGCAGAATCCACATAATATCGCAGAAGCGGGTCACTGTCGGAGATTTCTAAAAGTGCATCAAGTAACATTTCCCTTTGTTGAGGTTTGCTCGGTTCAACAGTCGTTTGCAGCAGAGGGAGGGGATTTTCAATTCTCTCTCTCTGTGGCAATAGCTTTGTATCTCCAAGAACACTATTTAACTTCAAAAACTCATTCTGCAAAATAACAATTTCCCCGGAATAAGCCTTATCGATTTTACATAATTCACCATTTATTGAAGTATACATTTCTGTAATTTTTATTTTTTCCTTTTCCGATATTCTAACCGGATCTCGCAAATGCAGTACGCCACTATAAAGACGTATATATGCAAGACGCTGTCTTTTTTCCGAATACTCAATTTTGAAAACTTTTCCGCAAAGTTCAGACTGACCTCGATGTGTTGATGAATAAAATTTATTCGTAATCACTTCTATAAGGTTATCAATCCCTATATTGTTTTTTGCACTTCCGTGATAAACAGGGAACAGAGAACAATTCTGAAATCTTATGCTTTCCTCTTGTTCGAGTTCCAATGCTTCTAATGATTTACCGGACATATATTTCTCTAAAAGGTCATCGTTTCCCTCTATTACCGTATCCCATTGTTCAGATTCGGTAAAGTTCGTCACACACATATTAGGATACAGTTCTACCTTCTGTTTGATTACAATTTCGGCAGAAAGTTTCTCTTTAATATCCTGATAAACCGTTGATAAATCAATTCCATTTTGGTCAATCTTATTGATAAAAAAGATTGTGGGAATCCCCATTTTCCTAAGTGCATGAAATAATATACGAGTTTGTGCTTGTACGCCATCTTTTGCAGAAATCAGTAGAATTGCCCCATCTAAAACTGATAATGAACGATATACTTCTGCTAAGAAATCCATATGTCCTGGCGTGTCTATGATGTTCACCTTCGTATTTTCCCACTGAAAAGAGGTTATTCCTGTCTGAATCGTAATTCCTCTCTGACGTTCTAAAAGCGTATTATCCGTCCTCGTTGTACCTTTGTCCACGCTTCCTAATTCTGTAATCGCTCCACTGTTATATAATAAGCTTTTATAATAAGCTTTCTGTTAAGGTAGTTTTTCCTGCATCAACATGAGCTAAAATTCCAATATTAATAATTTTCATGTGATTTTCCTCCATTCAAAAACCCAAAAGGACATCCAATTATTTGTTCCCACTATCAAATTGACAGTTTATTTAAGAATACCTTGCCGCATATTTA
>NZ_DAWDDM010000329.1:0-2047 GCF_052354645.1 Catenibacterium sp. | reverse complement strand
CACCACTTCCTTCACTCCTACCTTTATGGTATCGGCTTGTGGTTCACTACACTTGGCGGTAAATACCTGTGGTCGGTTTATCTCCAACTGAATTAGTGCCATGCCCGGCACACTATAAAAGGAACTATATGAAAATACAGTTCCTTTATTTATATAAAATAAAAACTCTGGTAAACCAGAGTTATTTTCAAATGGGGCGGCTGATGGGGATCGAACCCACGAAATGCCGGAGCCACAATCCGGTGTGTTAACCGCTTCACCACAACCGCCATATCTCTCGTAAGAGACAAGTAAGATTATATACAAGTGTTAATGGTTTGTAAAGAGAAAATTTGACTTTTTTTAAAGAAATTTAAAATCCCGAGATTGCCCCGGGATTTGTATCTTATTTAGTCTTATGAATAAACTTAAATGTGAATGCTGAACCTAATGCAGCTTCATATACAATACCTGAATATTTCTTGTTCTGTAATGATGCAGCACCCTTCTGGAATACTGGTAATACAGCATATTCACTCATACAGATATCTTCTGCCTGATAAAGCATCTGCCATCTCTTCTTAGCATCTCTTTCAGTAGTAGATGCTGCAATTAATTGGTCATATTTCGCATTGTTATATTTACCATAGTTATTTGAGTTGCCTGTAGAGACAAGGTTCAAATAAGTGATTGGATCTGGGAAGTCTGGTCCCCATCTTGCACATGAGATATCAAAATCGCCTGATTTCTGACGTTCTACACGGTCTTTCTTAACAGTTGCAACCATTTCGATATCTAAACCTTTAAGTTTTTTGAAACATGCCTGTAAATATTCTGCTTCAGTATCTGCAGGTGTTTCATCTGTACCATAAAGTAATCTTAATTTTAATGAAGAAACACCAAGTTCTTTTAAGCCTTGATCAAAAGCAGCCTGTGCTTCTTTTAGATTATACTGAGTATAATCTTTACCTTCTGAACGATATTCTTTACCATCTGGTCCATAAGTGAAATCAGCACTTACAAAACCATCTGCTTCTCTAGAACCATCCTTTAAGACTTTATTACATAAGTCTTTACGATCAATAGCTAGAGATAATGCTTTACGAATATTTGTATTCGCAAGAGCCTTGTTGTTGAAGTTCAAATATAAATAATACATATAACCCTGTTTGAACTTTACAAGACTATCTTTACCTTCATACTTATCAACTAAAGCTGAGTTAATAGTCGCAAAATCAACTTTACCATTATCAAATGCTGCAGCTGCAGTCTTAGGATCTTGAACAAGATACATATTTAAACCATCTAGTTCAACCTTATCTGCATCATAGTATTTATCATTCTTTTCAAAAGTAATCTTATTAGATTTAGTCCACTTAGTTACCTTGAATGGACCATTCGCAAGTAAATACTTTGCATCAGTGGCATATTTAGAACCACACTTTTCAACAAATTTCTGATTCTGTGGATAGAAGCATGGGAATGTCATGATTTCTAGGAAATAAGGACATGGCTGAGATAAAGTAACCTGTAATGTCTTCTTATCCTTTGCTTCAACACCTAGTTCCTTAATCTTATCACCAGCAGTAGTACCAAGTTCAGCGAGTTCATCTGCATTCTTAATACATGCCCCTTCTTTACCAAAGATATAAGCATAGCTGCCTGCATTCGCAATTAGTTTTCTCCATGAATAAACAAAATCATCAGCAGTTAAATCATCACCATTAGACCATTTCGCATTCTTTCTAATAGTAAATGTATAAGTTAATCCATCATCTGATAGCTTATAAGATGATGCAGCAGCTGGTACAAGCTTTGTACCACCCTTTGCAGTAATATCCATGAGTCCTTCACTAAATGCATGAATCGCATTAAATGAAACACCATCATCAGATACACTTGAATCTAGAGATGTTACATCTGCTTCACTTGAAAAGTTATAAATCGCTTTATCATCGGAAGTAGAACCACATCCCACTAACATAGAAGCAACCAAGGCTGCTGCCACTATAATCTTGAGACTTTTCATAAAAATCCCCTCCATTTATAATCTTTATAAATACTATTA
>NZ_DAWDDM010000328.1:0-2052 GCF_052354645.1 Catenibacterium sp. | reverse complement strand
AAGTAATTGAAATTGGTGTTGAAAAAGAAGAATAAATTGTAGGTAATCGTACAAAAGGTGTACTTGCTGGTGTTGTATTTCCTGAAAGTGGCTGTTCATGGGTGGATAGAGAATTTGAAACACTTCCTACCCGTCCTCAGGATCAGTTTGAAGTAAAAACAGAGGATATTAAAGAATTTAGAGAAACAATTTATCCATACTGGAAAGGACATTCTATGGAGGATGTCATTAGAACACGCTATGGAAAAGAAATTAATCATATCAGTAAAGTAGTCAAGATCAATCAGAAAGACCATGCACAGGGTCATATCTGTCCTGATTCAGCTTTATGGTTAAAGTATGGTCCACAAGGATTATTAGATAAGATCAATGACAAACAAGAAACAGAATTCTATACATGCACAAAACTTGTATTAGAAGGGGCAATCACTTTCATGAAGAGATATCATGATTATATTATCTCTATGCCTGATTATCATGAGAGTGATGATTTAAAGCGTGTTGCAGATAACTGCCTTTCTTTATCTCAAAGACCTCCAAAAACATTCCATGAAGCCGTACAGTCTTTATGGTTCTTGTTTGTAATATTACATATGGAATCCAATGCGTCTTCATTCTCACCTGGGCGTATGGACCAGTACCTTTACCCATATTATGAACATGATTTAAAAGAAGGACTTATTAGTAAAGATGATGCATTAGAAATATTAGAATGTCTCTGGTTGAAGTTTAATCAGATTGTTTATCTTCGTAACAGTAATTCAGCTAAATACTTTGCGGGATTCCCGATTGGGTTTAATATTGCGGTAGGTGGCTTGGACGAAAAAGGACATGATACATATAATGATTTATCCATGCTTTGTCTAGAAGCACAGAAGGAATTATGTCTTCCTCAACCTAACTTATCAGTAAGACTTAACAAGAATACATCTCATGAACTCATGCAGAAGGCGATTGAAGTTGTAGCATTAGGTAGTGGTATGCCACAGTTCTTTAATGATGAAGCCATTATTCCTGCGATGGAAAGACTTGGTATCAGTCACGAGGATGCTTTAAATTATGCGATTGTCGGATGCGTAGAACTTACAACCCATGGTAATAACCTAGGCTGGAGTGATGCGGCTATGTTTAACCTCAATAAGGCATTAGAACTTACTTTAAATAATGGTAAATGTTTATTGACGGGACAGAAACTTGGCTTGGATATGGGATCACTTGAAACATATCAAACATATGAACAGTTAGAAAAAGCTTTCAAGATTCAGATTGATTACTTTATTGAAATGATGATGAAAGCAGAAGAAGTTGTAGAAAGAGTACATCAGGAGTGTTTACCGACTGCTTTCTTATCATGCGTCATTGATGACTGTTTAGAAAAAGGCATGGATGTTACAAGAGGTGGCGCTAAGTATAATTTATCTGGTATCCAGATGATTCAGATTGCGAACCTTGCAGACTCACTTGCGGCTATTAAGAAGTTAGTCTATGAAGACCATCTCTTAGATTCAAAAGAATTGCTGACAGCTTTACAAGTTGACTTTAAAGGACACGAAATTACACAAGCCATGCTTTTAAATAAAGTACCTAAATATGGAAATGATATTGCCTGGGTAGATGAATGTGGTGCTAAATGGGCACGTTACTTTAGAAATAAGATGAAAGAGTATAAGAATTATCGTGGTGGTCCTATTCATACAGGTATGTATACTGTTTCAGCTCATGTTCCTATGGGTGAAAATGTAGGTGCATCTCCAGATGGTAGAAACGCCTATACACCTCTTGCGGATGGTGGTATGTCCCCTGCTTATGGTAGAGACTTAGCAGGACCTACAGCTGTTTTAAAATCTGTCTCTAAGCTAGATGATGATCTCACAACCAATGGGGGATTACTCAATATGAAGTTCTTACCAGACTTCTTTAAAACAGAAACAGGACGTATGAAGTTTGAAAACTTCCTTCGAGCTTTTGTAGACTTGCATGTACCTCATATTCAGTTCTATGTCGTCAATAAGAAAGATTTATTAGATGCGAAAGTTCATCCTGAAAGACATC
>NZ_DAWDDM010000327.1:0-2062 GCF_052354645.1 Catenibacterium sp. | reverse complement strand
CTTCATTAGCTTCTGAATTATGCTTATCTTTCAGATCTGAAGCTAATTTAATAATATATCGCTTTGTGGAGACCAAATAACCGCTCATATCTCGAATAACAGAAAATAAACTATAAGCATCATTTAGCTTACAAGGCAAATCATGTCGACTATTTTTAATGTCAATTGTCATTTGATTATAGTTTTTATCATAATATACATATGCATTCCTTCTAGACTTATCTTCAAAGTTTGCGTGGAATGTTGAATCACTCATCAAGAAATTACGACTCTTAATCTCTGAGCAGAAATAAGGAAGCTCATCATGACAATTCAATCTAATTTCTAAAGCTCTCTTTCTAATTTGATCAAACTGTTTATCTCCTTCAGGTACTAGGTCCTGTAATCTTTTAGGTGCAATATCTTTCCAATTAATAAATGGATCAGTCATACGATGAACCATAGGAATCAATTCTACTGTTGACCTTAAACTACTCTCTATAATAATATTATTGATTTCATTTTTAGTTGCATCTACTTCATCAATAAAAAGAATACTGTTATCAATAATATTTGATTCTGAGAATCTATACTTCTTCACATAAATAGGATCTATAGAAGTAAAGAATCGTTTAACAGACATACAAATGATTTTATAATCCTCTACAAACATCGCAGGATATAAATCTCTTAACCAACTATACTTAGACTTAATGATTCTTTTTCTTTCGTCTTTACTGAATTTCTTAAAGTTAGGAGTCAGTAATTTCTTTCTTATATCTTTTCTAAAAGCTGAATCCGCATTTAATAGCTTATCTTGAGCCACTTTAAATAAATCCGCAGCGAGTGGTGCTTTATCCGAATGTTTTTGAATATACTCAGATTGATATTGATAAGATTTAAGACAGTTCTTAAGGTTCTTATAAGAATCCATCTTCTTATATTCATCAGGAATGATAGTTTCATCAAAATGATGCAGAATATTATCTATGATGCTTTCTACACGTATTACGTGAGATTTGTAATCATCCCCCAATGCCTTTTCTAAATCTTTCATTGGTAAGTTGTTTAGATTATTAGTGATGAATATAAAGTGTTGATTAAATGTTTTATAGTTGTTCTTCATCAATTGTACTGCACTATAGGACTTTGCAGAACCTGTAGGAGTATTCACAAAATACAATCCATTACTTCTTTGATCTAATATTTTTTTTAGTAAATCTTTCATTTATATCACCTCAAACTCATTGTAAGCCATTACAATTTATGAGAATATGAGTTTTTGATATTTTTTTCAGCCCGTAATTTCATTGTATTTATCATATTTTTTTCTTAAAATATAGTTATATAGAGCCCATAACTAGCGAGGGCTCAGGAGGAAATAGAAAAATGGAAAACATCGAAGTTACATTTTACCTTGATCCAGTGGCTCATAAGAATCTACAAAAAGATAGAAAACTATTTCATATGAGCCCTAAAGAAACTATTCTAATAAAAAGGATCATAGTGAATCATTATCCAAAATATAATCAAGAGACAAAAGAATTACACGATAGGATCAAAGACTCATTTAAAGATCAAGCAAGTCAACCATTAATTGAAGATGCTGTCTGGCAAATAAAAAAATATATAAGTGAGAACTCTATTGATAAATCTATTAGCACAAAGGAAAAACGAATTAAAGATAAGATACATTTCAGGGTGAATAATAACGAAAATCAATTAGAATGCGTTCTAGACGCTTGTCCAGTTAATGTATCTAGATCAGAGTTTATTGCAAATATTATCTATTCTTACTTAAATAATCCCCAGTATGAAAGAGAGAGAATAGTATTCAAAGAGGAATTAAAACAATTAGAAGATGCCATAAAAAATAATCAAGCTATAAAAATAAAATCTAAATATGACCGAACTCATAATAGTGATTTCCAAATCATTTATCCAAAAGAAGTATGTTTTTCTAATGAAGAGCTTTTTAATTATTTACTATACAAAAAAATAATTAAAGGAAAAGAATGTGCTAGATCAATCCACTTATACAACATTGATACCATATTTACACTTCCAGAAAATTGTACATTCA
>NZ_DAWDDM010000326.1:0-2062 GCF_052354645.1 Catenibacterium sp. | reverse complement strand
ATATTAAAGAAGAAAATATGAAAAAGTGGGGGAAGTGCTTCCATTTTATAAGAATGTATAGGTAATTGCGAAACTCGCGATGCTCGTTCGCAAACTTGAATCAAAATAGAAACAGAATTGAGCATAGCATGATTTTAATGACGAAAACGGATATTGAGCTGTTTTAGGCGCACTTAAATAAGCCGTAGACTTTATTGAGTTGGTAAGTCCTAAGCAATAAGAGGTTTTAAGCTGCGAATAAATTCGTGATGATTGATTTTATCCGAAAGTACAACTGTTATCAGTTGGGTAATTCCTGCAAGGATCAGATCGGCGTGAAGTGTTTTCTCATTCTCAGTTCTTCTTCCGGCCAGACAAAGATTATCCTTGATGTGGTTAATATCTCTTTCTACGGTGGTTCTGATTTTGTAAGTGTTATTCCATTCTTCTGTACCACGGATAGCGCCAGGATAGGCACGGAGATCCTTTTCAGGATAAATATACACCATTCTGCCACAAGAAGAAGCTGTACATGGATCATCACATGTACAGTGACGCTGGGATCTGCCAGTAGATGCATTTTTGATCCACTTGATTTTAGGACAGACAAACTTATATCTGGTAACACCGCTTCTGAGTTTTGATATTCCTTCATATTTCATGGGAAGTGAATCATCATGAGGACAGCAGGGAATCCCATTTTCATTAATCGTGTAGTCCTGTTTTTCAAGACCAGCCCTGGAATTCAGTGGGATATAAGCTTTATCAAAGTGTTTATGATCTCCGAACGTATTACCGGTAAGAAGTTTGGGATAGAGTGCCGCAGTATCAAAAGCAGCATCGCCAAGAAAAGTTTTGGGATTAATCAATGGATGCTTTAAAAAGAAATCTTTCAGGGTTGGAATTAAAAGCCTGGAATCATGGACAGACTTGTCTTCATCAGGTGAATCAGATTTCTTTTCAACGGTAATGTCAGGATGGGAAGCTATAAAGTTTTTGTTATAAAAAGCGATATGCCTGATGATTCCAAGACCGTTGGTAATGATGCCAAATTTGAAGACATAACAGAAATGTCCATTGATGTATAACTGTTTAATTTCAGGATTAGCAGACGCGTGCGAAGGCATAGAACCATAAGCGGCTTTATAAGGATCATAATTCTTGTCGAAGCTGTTAGCTTTTGCATAAGCCTTAAGGTGTCTGATAATGCGGTTAGCATACTTGGGATTATTCTCAGTAACAAAAGCTTCAATGCCTGAAGAATCAAAGATGGTCATATCGGCTTTTGCGGAATCAACAGCCTGACAGATTGGTTCGGTGAAATCAACAAGTTTATCAAAAACAAGCTGCAGATCATCTAAAAAGTCCTGTTTGAAGCGTGTAATCTTAGAGGCATCAGGGACTTTGGTAAAACCGCAGAAATCACGAAGCGGTTTCGAGTAAACCAGAAAAGTTAAAAGAAGCTGGTCTGTAGGGATTGAGAAGATACGCTGGATAATCAAAGCCCACAGGAAAGCACGTAAAGGGTATTTACGGGATCTTCCCGTTGATGCATAGAAATGATTTCTAAAAGAAATCGGAATAAACTCATCAATATCGATATGGGTTTCTAATAGAGAAAGAAATGCAGGCTTGTCATTATTAAATTTATTTTGGCAATCTTGAAAAATATCTGCCAAAGAAAGCTGTTTATATGGTATCATATGTATCAGAATAACTCCTTTCTTGGGTACATGGTTTGTAGTTTTTAGTCAACTCTATTATACCATATCCGGTGAGGAGTTATTTTAATTTGGTAACAAAAAATGCCGTATTTATGCGGGCTGTGGCGTTTCGCAAACGCCTATTACGCAATTCTTAATATGAGGGGCTTACCTTGCCCCTCTATCCTTATTCTGTAACTACAATCATAGTTCTATTTTTCAATCCCAAGCACGGTATTGGCCTGCTCACCCTCCATATATTCAAATGTGATGGTATCTCCTACACCATAACGCACGATATCAAGGTAATCTACTACCGATACATCGTAAATATCGGAATCATTTTCGAGCAAAATATATTGGTGCGTTTTACCTTCTAC
>NZ_DAWDDM010000325.1:0-2066 GCF_052354645.1 Catenibacterium sp. | reverse complement strand
ATTTTAACTTTATTTGATTTCTCTTATTAATGATAGATTTAATTGCAACACATTAACTTTTTCTTCGCCAAAGATACCAAGTAATTTATTTTCAGTATTATCCTTTATTAATTTTTTCAATACATCCTTAGAAATATGCGTATTTTTTGACACTCTATCAATTTGAACATTAGCAGCATCAACAGAAATATGTGGATCTAATCCTGATCCAGATGCAGTTATTATATCTGCAGGAATATCTTCTTTTTTTATCGTAGGATTTTCTTGTAGAAATTTTTCGATATCATTATTAATTCTTTTTTCTAATTTAGGATTACTTGATGCTAAATTTTCACTTCCAGATGATGGTAAAACTTGTCCTTTTCTTTCTTTTTCGTTTTGTGTGAAAGTATTATAATTTACAGCAGAAGGTCTACAATGAAACAATCTCTCATCCGTAAAATCTTGTCCAACGAGTTCAGAACCTATAACTTTTCCATCCAACTCAATTAGACTTCCATTTGCTTGATGTGGGAAGATAACTTGAGATATTCCTGTCATTAACATAGGATAAATCAATCCACAAATTACAAACATTACTAATGATAACTTAAATGGTGTTTTTAATTTATTAAATAAATGTTTCATAAACATCCTCCTATAATCCTAAAAAAACAAGTAATGGTGAAATGACAATATCAATTAATTTAATACCAATAAATGGACAAATAACGCCTCCTAAACCATAAATCATCATGTTTCTTCCTAATAGTTTAGATGCACTCATAGGTTTATATTTGACACCTTTCATAGCTAACGGTATTAGGAAGGGAATAATAATCGCATTAAAGATTAATGCCGATAAAATCGCACTTGATGGAGAACTAAGTCCCATAATATTTAAGACGTTCATTTGTGGAATTGCAATTGTAAAAATTGCTGGAATAATTGCAAAATATTTTGCAATATCATTTGCCATAGAAAATGTAGTTAATGATCCTCTTGTAATTAATAATTGCTTACCAATTTCTACTACCTCTAATATTTTCGTTGGATCCGAATCTAAATCTACCATGTTAGCTGCTTCTTTGGCAGCAGTAGTTCCGCTATTCATTGCTATTCCTACATTAGCTTGGGCTAAGGCTGGTGCATCATTTGTTCCATCACCAGTCATAGCTACAATTTTTCCTAATGATTGTTCTTTTTTTATCGCTTCTATTTTATCTTCGGGTTTACATTCAGCAATATAGCCATCAACACCAGCTTCAGCAGCAATAGTTGCAGCTGTTAAAGGATTATCCCCTGTGCACATAATCGTTTTAATACCAATCTTACGTAAACGATCAAATCTTTCTGGCAATCCTGGTTTTACTGTATCTTTTAAATAAATAACACCTAAAATCTTGTCATTAGCGCAAACTACCAACGGAGTCCCTCCTAATTTTGAAATACTTTCCACTTTTTCATTTAAATCAGAAGGAATTAATCCATTTAAATTTTTTACATAATTAATAATGGCTTCACCAGAGCCTTTTCTTATTTTAGTACCATCTTCAAGATCAATCCCACTCATTTTGCTACTAGCTGTAAATTCAATAAATGTTGCATGCTTGTAATCATCAATATTTAATGTAACTCCCATCTTTTCAGCTAATTCTACTGTTGATTTCCCTTCAGGTGTCGTATCTTTTAACGATGCAATACATGCATATTTCACAAGATCCGTTTCATCTACACCGTCAACATTAATAAAATCACTCGCCAATCTATTTCCGAATGTAATAGTACCTGTTTTATCTAAAATCATTGTATCAACATCACCACATGCTTCTACTGCCTTTCCAGATAGTGCAATAACATTAAATCTAGTGACACGATCCATACCTGCAATACCAATTGCACTAAGTAATGCCCCAATTGTGGTTGGGATTAAGCATACTGTTAATGCTACTAACGTTGAAATTGGAATTTTAACATTTAGGTATGTAGCGAGAGGATATAAACTCACGATTACTATTAAAAATATAATAGTTAAAGATACTAACAAAGAATTCAACCCTATATAATATGTACTAATCTTTCTAGAA
>NZ_DAWDDM010000324.1:0-2074 GCF_052354645.1 Catenibacterium sp. | reverse complement strand
GAGTAAGATAGGAGGCAGCGTCATATGTGTATAAGATAGAGGATTATATAAAATTTATTGACTCTATATTTTGATGAAGATCATGTGAACATGAATGCAGAAAGCGAATTAAAACTGATATTGGTATTAGAAACAGATTCTTCTCATGTGCTATATGATGTCAATGGTTCTTCTCTTGTTTCATTTAATACTAAGAATATTGAATTAAATAAGTATGTAGAGCAGCCTGTTGAAACAACAGTCACTAATCAGATGGATGAACAGATAGTGGGGAAGGTTAAGAATAATGCACCTGCCGCTGCAGAAGTTAATTCTGCTGCGATGGTACCTGAAACGCATGTGACGGTATCAGATAATGGTACAGCTACTCAGCCAAAAACTGAGGAAAGTAGTGATTTTGGGCAGTATATTACATCAGCAGATGTCAGCAAGATTCAAAATGGCAGCTGGGTTTCATCCAAAACATTTGAAGATGGTGATCAGGTTAAAGTACATATTAACTATAAATTACCTGCAGATATTGTCACAACCGACAGAAGTAAAATTTCTTATCAGCTTCCTAATGGCATAAAGCCATTAGAAGAAGAAACTGGTTTAGTATATGCATCTAATGGTAAAGCAGTTGGTACATATCGAATTACTACTGGTGGGAAAATCACTATTGATTTTAATGATGAATTTACGAATGGGGAACCATTCTCAGGATATATTGAATTCCAAGGAACTGTTTCTGCAGATGGTGCTAATGATGATTCAATTAAATTTGGCGGTGATGGTGGAGAAATCACAGTTAAGCCAAGTAAGGAACGATATGATTTGAATATGTCTAAGCAGGCTTCATTGAATAAGGATGGAACAGTCAGCTATACAGTGAAAGCAACTACTAAAAATGGTACTGAAAGCAATATAAAGATTGAAGATAAATTCGTAGATTGGGATTCTGCAAAGGCGGAATATGATAAAAAAAGCTTTACAGTAATAAAGAAAGACAAATACGGTAATAGCACAACGATTCAAGTCAATCCTTCAATCAATGGCGAATCTTTTACAATGAATAATCTTCCAAAACTTGAAGCAGGAGAAAGCTATGAAATTAGTTATAAAGTAAAAGCAGAACCTGGTAATAAAGATGGTTCAGGATCACTTACAAATAGTGTAAAAGGAACAAGTGGCAGCTCATCAAGAGAAGCCTCAACAACAATTGCTGTATCTAATTCAATGATTTCTAAATATGGTGGATACGACCAGGATACAGGAAAGATGAACTGGCGTATTACAATTAATCCAGATAAGAAAGATATTGGTGGCTATGTATTCAATGATACGATTGATAATAACTTAAAGATTCCTACTCCTATCACTGCAAAGGGAAATGATGGCACTACATTAACAATTGATTGCTTACCTTATACATTCCCAGAAGGTTCTAATGAAACTTATACAATTCAATATCAGACAGATGCACCCGAACAAAATACCACTGTTACAAACAAAGGTACTATTGGTAAAGATGGAAAAAATTATAAAAGTAGTTATGGTGTTGGTGTACAGCATAGAGACTGGACCCTTACAAAATCTTCAACAGGCAATACTGTTTCAGAAGATGGTCAAACTATAACTAATACATGGCAGGCTTATATGAAGCTTCCTGATAAAGAAATCACTTCTATCACTTATTCAGATGTGATTAAGAATGGTACATCTACTGGAGATAAAGAATTTAATGGTGAACACTATGCAGTCTTATCTCAGTTAAGAAATGAAATTAATAACAATATTGAGCTTAAGGATGCGAATGGAACCCCTATTTCTAAAGAAAATTTAAAAATTAGTATTAAGTTCTATACAGATGAAGATAAAAAGAACGTAGTTATTAATAACAATGCCCATGTTAAAGCATTTGAAGTAACTGTAAAGAAGAAAGATGGCAGTAAATTTATAGGGCAGTCTTTAAATATTTCTTCTTATCATACAGCTGCAGAATTAAAAGATATTAAAGAAGGTATTGATTATCATTTTGCGAATAAAGGTGCTGTTCAAAATAAAGAATCTGAAAGCAAAGTCACTTATAACA
>NZ_DAWDDM010000323.1:0-2103 GCF_052354645.1 Catenibacterium sp. | reverse complement strand
GTAGTAAATACTATTTATTCGTTACAGCCCCATTTTTTTAGTGGTGTTAATTTGAAAGATATAATTTCTAATCAAAAGTTACTGTCCAATGATCAGATTGATAAGCGTCAAAACACATCAGTATTTGTTCTTTGTTACATTTATGTTCAGCTAATTCTGGAAGTTCTTCTTTAGAAAAATATCTACTTTCAGTTGTTTCTATATTTTCAATAAATTCTCCACCTAGTACTTCACATAAGTAGAAGATCTTTACAACACCATAAGCATAAGGTGGAAGGTTATGCTTATCTCTATCTTGTACAGATATGACCTTTTTAACACAGACATCCAATCCTGCTTCTTCTTTAGTTTCTTTCACTACATTATCAGCAGGAGAAAGATTAAATTCACACCCTCCTCCAGGAACAGTCGATTGACCTTTTTATTTTACATTAAGAAACTTCCCATCCTTGAATATAGCTGCACGAGTGTCTACTTTTGGCGTTTGATAACCTACATCATTACAGAATAATCCATGAATCTTTTCGGCTGGTATATCTGTTCTTGTTAACATCATTTCTGCTGCAATCTCTCTTATACGCTGATAACGCTCTTTATCATATACATCGTGTCCATAGAAAAGTCCTGCTTGTGCAAGGCTCTGTAATTCTTTTGCCCATTCTAATACTTTATCCATAACTTATGCCTCCCTACTATTGCTTGTTAATAGTATAGCACTAAATAGGATCCATTAAGCAGATGATATATGAAAATATTATTATATTATATTTGAAAATAGTGCTGTGGAGGATATCTCTTTTGGCATGAAACATTATACACTTAATGGTTCTTTCAAGACAACAGTCTAACGAAGGTAACATTATAGATGCTGATGAAGTACTTGAAAGGATTGCAAATAAATACGAACTGTAAAAGAACCTGCTCATTTGAACAGGTTCTTTCTACATAAATGACTCCACTACATAGAGTCTCTTTTCTTTCTTATTCCATAGCATGATTATTTCGCTATGGTCTTTATGTGACTTATACCAATAGACACAATCAATATGCTGAGGACGACTTATTGCAAGTACATTGATCTCATCGAGCCATTTATTGGTAGCATCTATATAGTTACCATCATAGATGGTTTTTCCTTGATCTTTTTTCCAGGAAAACATCTTTTCGATAGGTTCTTCATTTTCATATGTAAAAACATGATAACGGACACCATCTCCATTAAAACTTGATCTAGCATCCTTACTATATACTTCAGAATAATCAGAATCTGAAGGAATAGATATATTCCAGTTCTCTTTGATTACATGATTATAGTCTTTAGAATAATTCCAATACATTACACCACTTACAATAATCATACAGGCAAATATGATAGATATAATCGTTTTCTTCTTCATAGAAACACCTCCTCTAGTCTGCGAGTTCTTTTAGAGTATCTCCAGTAATTCTATATACTGTCCAATCTGACATAGGCTTGGCACCTAGAGATAAATAGAAATCAATACTAGGCTTATTCCAGTCTAGACACCACCATTCTAAACGTCCACAGCCACGTTCTACTGCAATAGAAGCAAGCTTCTTAAGAATTGCCTTACCATAACCGTTTTCGCGACATTCTGGTTTTACATACAAATCTTCTAAATAAATACCAGAACGTCCTAGGAATGTAGAAAAGTTATGGAAGAATAAGGAAAAACCTATTTCTTTATTATCTACTACCGCAAAGATTACTTCTGCTTTCTGCTTGTCAAATATCCATGTTTCAAGTGTGGCTTCATCTGCTACCACTTCATCTAGCATCTTTTCATAATCAGCTAATTTTTTGATGAATTGAGGAATGAGTGCTGTATCATTACGTTTCGCGAATCTGAATGTAAGAGTATTGTTCATGGTCATTCCCTCCGTTTATCTTATTATACTAATAGGGAAGATTGTAAGGTACTTAAGTTTTCTTAAGATAGAGAAATGGGTTTTTAGTTAAATGTTTCAAATATTCAAAAAATAACATAACTTCTTTTATGTAATTGATCAAAAATAATGAAATGAGATAAAAATCGTAAAATAAACATAAATTTTAATCAAAATAACATAAATGATTTATGT
>NZ_DAWDDM010000322.1:0-2110 GCF_052354645.1 Catenibacterium sp. | reverse complement strand
AAAATAAAGAACCTATTCTTTATGATATTCTTTTAATCTTCCAGCCAGCTGAAGAATCTCCTGGAGGAGCACGCATTGTCTGTGAAAAAGGTTTATTAAAACAGTTTAATGTAGAATCTATTTTTGGTATTCACTTGATGCCATTATTAGATGAAGGTGTGATTGCTTCTAAACCAGGTGGTTTAATGGCTGAATGTGGTGAATTAGATGTAAAAGTCATAGGAAGAGGGGCTCATGCAGGTTTACCTCATGAAGGTGTAGATTCTTTACTTATTGCTTGTTCTTTAATTAATGAATACCAGCATATTTTGACAAGAATGAAGACACCATTCCATCCAGCTATTATGAATATTGGAGAAATTCATGGTGGTACAGCACGTAATAGTGTGGCCAAGGAAACAGAATTCCATGGCACAGTACGTTGTTATAGTGATGAAATGTTTGCTCATCTCACAGATTCTATAGGACGTATTAATAAAGGTTTTGAAGAAGCCTATGGATGTCAAATTGAGTGGAGCTGTCCACCATTCTATCCAGCTGTCATCAATGATAAAAAGCTATTTAACTATGTCTCATCAATTACTTCATTAAAAGAATTAGATGAACCACTCATGCTTGCTGAGGATTTCTCTTTCTATCAGAAAGAGGTAAAAGGTCTATTTATCTTTGTCGGTACTAAAACCAAGGAATTCCAGAGTGGACTCCATACAGGTACATTTAATTTTAATGAATCTGTATTACAGTCTGTTGTGGATATGTATATGAAAATTATTTTGAATTATCAGGAGGAGCAGTAATGGGGTATTATGAAGAAGGAGAACAGTATTTTCTTCATGCTTATGGTAGATATGATACTGTTTTAGATCATGGAGAAGGTGTATATCTCTATGATACAGAAGGTAATAAATACTTAGATTTCTATAGTGGTATTGGTGTCAATTCTCTTGGATATGGGTATCCTGCCTATGTAGAAGCAGTAGAAAAGCAGTTAAAGACATTAACTCATGTGTCTAATTATTTCTATACTGTTCCTGCCATTGAAGCAGCTAAGAAAGTAGTGGAGGCAACTCGTCTTTCAAAGGTATTCTTCTGTAACTCAGGTGCAGAAGCAACTGAAGGGGCATTAAAGCTTGCACGTAAATACTACTTCTTAAAACACCATAAGGCTGATAGTGAAGTCATCGCATTCCATCAGTCATTCCATGGACGTACTACAGGTTCTGTTAAGTTAACTGGTAATGCCCATTATCAGCAGGCTTTTGGTCCATTAATGGAAGGTGTAAAATATGCCACTTTAAATGACTTAGAAAGCGTTAAAGCCTTACTTACTGATCGTACAGGCGCTATTATTGTAGAACCAGTACAGGGTGAAGGTGGTGTCAATCCTTGCACAAAAGAATTCTTACAGGGATTAAGACAAATCTGTGATGAAAAAGATATCTGTCTTATTCTTGATGAAGTACAGTGTGGTATGGGAAGAACAGGAACAATCATGACTTATTTCCAGTATGATATCTTACCTGATATTGTCTGTCTTGCAAAAGGTATTGGTTGTGGTGTACCAGTAGGTGCATTTGTAGCTAATGCAAAGTTTGCGAAGGCAATGGAACCAGGAGACCATGGAAGTACTTATGGAGGTAATCCATTTGTGACTGCTGCAGTCTCTACTGTATTTGATATCTTAAAGAAGGATTCAATTGTAGAAAACTGTAAAGAAGTATCTGAATATCTTTTAGAAGAATTAGATAAAGTAGTCAAAGACTATGATTGTGTTGTAGGACATAGAGGTTTAGGATTAATGCAGGGAATTGTATTAAATGTCCCAGCTAAGAAATATGTCCAGGCATTACTTGATGAAGGTGTTATTGTAGTAACTGCTGGTGAAAAGGTAATTCGTTTATTACCACCTCTAATAATCACAAAAGAACATGTTGATGAATTTATTACTAAACTTAGAAAAGTTTTAGGATAAAATATTAAGAAATCTCTCACTTATGAAGGAATAAATAAGTGGGAGGTTTTTTTATATGCGTAAATATCCTATATATCTTCAGGATGATGAAGTATACTGTTGAGAGTATTGTATCAAGATGATTTTAAAATATTATGA
>NZ_DAWDDM010000321.1:0-2116 GCF_052354645.1 Catenibacterium sp. | reverse complement strand
GTCATGTTCTTCAGCCACAACGAGGAGATAAGAAATCCTTAGTAGAAATGGCTAATAAAAATGCGAAAGAAGCATTAGAAAAGAAATTCTTGTTAAAAGAGAAGACAGATGAAAAAACAATTCTTCCTATTATTGAATTAGGCCAAAAACTAGGTATTGATACACCACATACAATTGAATTATACGATAACTCTAATATTCAGGGTGCTTATGCAGTCGCTGGTATGGTTGTATATAAAGACGGTGTACCATCTAAAAAAGATTATCGTAAATATAAGATCAAGACAGTAGAAGGTCCAGATGATTATGCAAGTATGAAGGAAGTTATCTATAGACGTTATTATCGCTTACTTATGGAACAAAAAGAAATGGCTGATCTCATAATTGTCGATGGTGGACTAGGACAGATCAAAGTTGCCAAAGAAGTGATAGACAGCTTAAATCTCTCTGTACATATATGTGGTTTATCCAAGGATGATAAACATTCTACCGCAATGTTGCTAGATGAAGATGGAAACCAGGTTCCTATTGATACAAAGAGTCCTTTATTCTTTTTATTAACGCGTATGCAGGATGAAGTGCATCGCTATGCTATATCATTCCACCGTCAGGTACGCTCTAAATCCTTATTTAGTTCTATATTAGATGAAGTAGAAGGAATAGGGGAAGCACGCAAGAAGAAGCTTCTTAATCATTTTAAGAGTGTTAAAAAGATGAAGGAAGCATCACTGGAAGAACTAGAAGCAGTCATTCCCAAGAATACTGCAGCAAAGCTCTATGAAGTACTACATAAAGAATAATCTATACACTCTTCATGATATACTATATAATTGACACTAGAGAGCAGGTGATTTAATGGAAAATAAGCGCAAGTATCTGTTTATTACAGTCATTGCATTATTTATCGTTTCATTCTATACAATTAATCTCCGATTTGATCCATTCTATCGTGTCAATGGCATCAACAACGATAATAGAATGATCATCGAAAAGTATTTAAGTAAAGAAGAACAGAAATATCTTGTAGAAAACAGAATTCCTCTTTACCATTTTATGAAATATATCAAATATGATGATTTCTATCTTCCATATTATCAATATTATGAACTACTAGAAAAAACAGGGCGTTACTCTACAAATAAATCTATCCTACAAACAGGCAATGAATTAGCAACTAAACTCACTGGCATCTATAAAGGTGCATCTTATGATCAAGCAAAGAAACTTGTAGAACATGATTTAGAAGCAGGATATTTATATAATCAGAACTTTGATTTTGATAAACTACAAATATATTATAAAATGAGACCTCTTTATGAAGATTATAGTTATGTAGACGATACAGAATACTATATTGAATTATTAAAGAATCGTGGACTAACAGATAAAATGATTCTTTCATTTTTCAAACAGGCATGTGCTAATTACTCTCGTTATGGTTTAACAACACTTATGACTCAGGCAAATAATCCTGATATGTTCTTGATTCCTGATCCTTCAGCTCTTTTAACTACCTTAAGTGATCAAACTTATATAGGTGCTTATGTTCCTCATAACCTTGTCTTAATGTCAGATATTCATCGTTTAAAATATGCCATGTATTTAAATAATGACGCTTATGACGCGTTAAAGAAGATGATTGATGCCATGCCTGATGAGATTGCGAATGACTTTTATGTTAAAGAAGCTTATACAAGCTTTACTGACTTACAGTATTCAAATCCTAACCTTGCAGGTAAAGATGAAAGACAATTAGGTCATACAGTTTCTATTGCATCTAAATCCATTGCCTATCAGGAGTTTGAAACATCTGCCCTGTCCCAATGGCTTGAAGCACATTCATATGAATATGGTTTTATATTACGTTATCCAAAACGTATGGCATCTTCTACAAATCATGTGTATGATGCACATTATTATCGTTATGTGGGTAAGAAGAATGCGAAT
Organism: Catenibacterium sp.; assembly: GCF_052354645.1. Classification (NCBI taxonomy): domain Bacteria; kingdom Bacillati; phylum Bacillota; class Erysipelotrichia; order Erysipelotrichales; family Coprobacillaceae; genus Catenibacterium; species Catenibacterium sp. The sequence continues at coordinate 169 of NZ_DAWDDM010000321.1, read as the reverse complement.
AAGATTTATAAAGAAAATAGTTGTATTGAAGAATATAATCAGAAGGAGGCGGCTGAATGAAAAAAATTGTAATTATGTCAGATAACCATGGTGACATGAATATCTTAACAGATATTAAAGTTTTAGAAGATGATGCAGATTACTATATCCATTGTGGTGATAGTGAATC
>NZ_DAWDDM010000320.1:0-2120 GCF_052354645.1 Catenibacterium sp. | reverse complement strand
ATTATGATCCTCGCAGTAGCAACGGTGCTTTGCATCCTCTATATCATTTGGATGTTAATATGTCTTTGAAAGGTACTTATAAGATAGGACTCAAATCAAAACTTTCACCAGAAGAATTTGAGAATATAGTGAATAAAAGCACTGATTGTTATTATTTGCTAGAAAAACTTCCTTCTCACTTGCTTGCGTTGAAAGGTTATCAAAAAAGCAAAAAGAAAAATAAACGAAAAAAATAAAGATATGAAACAGCAATTAAATCCACCAGCAAATTGGAATGACTTTGAAGATTTATGCCATAAACTCTGGCGCTCAATTTGGGGGGACCCTAACACTCAGAAGCATGGTAGAAGAGGACAAGCACAACATGGGGTAGATATCTATGGAAAGCCTTCATATGCTAGTGGTTATCATGGTGTTCAATGCAAGGAGAAAGATAGACAGTTAGCTAAAGAACTTAAAATAGAGGAAATAGAGACAGAATCGAGTAAAGCTCAATTATTTACTCCTAAATTAGAAAGTTTCATTATTGCGACTACAGCAGCTCGTGATACCAAAATACAGGAAAAGTGTAGAATGTTATCTTCTGAAAATAAGTTTGGCTTTCCGATAAGCGTGTGGAGTTGGGATGATATATCTGATGAAATTCAATACAGACCAGAGATTTTCGAAGCAACGTACAAAGATGGGGTAGATGTTTATAATAATATAGAGCTGCATTTAAGTCCTTTGGATAGTGGAGATAAACTTATGGCATTTATGACTAGACCATGTGTCAAAGAGTTTATGTCAGAATCTACTATGTTGTATCTCTCTTGTCTCATACTTGAATTTTACGATAATGCGTTTATACATGGAAATGCCTCCGAGGTAAAAATTCAATTGTTAGAGGGACATATACTATCTATTTCTGATAATGGCAAGAGCTTTGATCCTTTTAAGGAATTACAGAATAAAGGACGGGGCGGTCACTTTACAATCTTAGAGTTTAAAGAGCTATGTGGTGATGATTGCCAAGTGAGTTATTGCTATAAGAATGGTTTAAATGTAACGATACTTGATTTTAAAAATGATTTTTTAAAGAAAGAAATCAGACCTTTGGAAATAGAATTTCCCTGTAGCTCTGATTGTATTAATACGAGAAGGGAAGCTAAAGTGTCTGCTATTCAAGATATTCAACGTATAAAAAAATCGGGTAGGAAAATAAAACTTTTATTGAAAAGCTATGGACCGATTAGTGGATCAATGGAATATTTAAATAGTCTTCTAACAACTGTAGGAAACAGAATAGAATCTGCATCTATTCCTAATGGTTCTGAATATCAATATGAAGAACTCCTAAAATCTTATAATATTCCATATACAGTTAGATAACGAATAATAAATTTAAAAATAATGAACGTAATTAAGACAAATATAGAGGGCGTGCTTATTATTGAACCACGCCTCTTCCGTGATGCTCGTGGCTATTTCTTTGAGAGCTTTAGCGAGCGTGAGTTTAAAGAGAAGGTTGAACCTTTAGTTGGTTATCATGTAGAGTTCTGCCAGGACAACGAGAGCATGAGCTCGTATGGTGTGATGAGAGGCTTGCATTTCCAGAGACCTCCGTTTACCCAGAGCAAGTTGGTGAGATGCGTAAAGGGTAGAGTGCTGGATGTTGCCGTGGATATCCGAAAGGGGTCACCTACATATGGTAAGCATGTGGCTGTGGAACTGACAGAGGATAATCATCGCCAGTTCTTTATTCCTAAGGGCTTTGCTCATGGTTTCGCCGTACTATCAGAGACTGCGGTATTCCAGTATAAGTGTGATAACTTCTATCATCCTGAAACTGATGGAGGTATCTCTATATTGGATGAATCTCTCGGTATAGATTGGATGATTCCAACAGAACATGCTAATCTCAGTGATAAGGATACAAAACATCCTTTGCTAAAAGAATTTGATTCACCATTTACTTTCTAATTTACGCTATGATAATAACTGCATCTATTGTGACCTATAAGACAGATCACGATGAATTAAAGAAGTGTATAGATTCTATGCGCAAGAATGGTATTGCACCAATTTATATAAGTGACAATTCGCCTAGTAATGAACTCAAGGATTTCTGCTCTCAGTTG
>NZ_DAWDDM010000319.1:0-2130 GCF_052354645.1 Catenibacterium sp. | reverse complement strand
AAGCTTACATCTAAACCAGCTAAACATCTTGCATCATATTGTTACCAGATGGTGAACTTCTTAGGTATTATGCAGAATGAATGGGCAGGTGCTCAGGCTTTCTCTTCTTTTGATACTTACTTGGCACCATTTGTGAAGGTAGATAATCTTCCATATGATCAAGTTAAGAAATGTATTGAATCATTTATTTATGGTGTCAATACACCTTCACGCTGGGGAACACAGGCTCCTTTCTCTAATATTACTTTAGATTGGACAGTACCAAATGATTTAGCTGAACTCAATGCGATAGTTGGTGGAAAAGAAATGGACTTCCGTTATAAGGATTGTCAGAAAGAAATGGATATGATCAATAAAGCCTTTATTGAAGTCATGATTGAAGGTGATGCGAATGGTCGTGGATTCCAGTACCCTATTCCTACTTACTCTATCACAAAGGATTTTGATTGGTCTGAAACAGAAAATAATAAACTATTATTTGAAATGACTGCAAAGTTTGGTACACCATATTTCTCTAACTATATTAATTCAGATATGGAACCAAGTGATGTCAGATCAATGTGTTGTCGATTAAGACTTGACTTAAGAGAATTAAGAAGAAAGAGTGGAGGATTCTTTGGTTCAGGTGAATCAACAGGATCAGTAGGTGTCGTTACTATTAACCTTCCACGTATTGCTTATTTATCTCATAATGAGCATGAGTTCTATGAAAGATTAGATCACTTAATGGATCTTGCTGCAAGATCATTAAAGGTAAAAAGAGATGTGATTAGTAAGTTATTAGAAGAAGGTCTCTATCCTTATACAAAACGTTATTTAGGTTCATTTAAGAATCATTTCTCTACTATTGGCTTAGTAGGTATGAATGAAGCCACACTCAATGCGAACTGGCTTAAAGAAGACTTAACACATACAGATGCACAGGAATTTGCGAAGGATGTATTAAACCATATGCGTGAAAGATTAGTCATCTATCAGGAAGAATATGGTGACTTATATAACCTAGAAGCAACACCTGCAGAATCTACATCTTATCGTCTTGCGAAACATGATAAGAAGAAATATCCAGATATCATTACTGCCACTAAAGAGGGTAATACACCTTACTATACAAACTCATCTCATTTACCAGTAGGTTATACAGATGACTTATTTACTGCCTTAGATATTCAGGATGAATTACAGACTCTTTATACATCAGGTACTGTATTCCATGCCTTCTTAGGTGAAAAACTACCAGACTGGAAAGGTGCTGCAACACTTGTAAGAAAGATTGCAGAAAACTATAAACTTCCTTATTATACAATTTCACCTACTTATTCTATTTGTGAAGATCATGGATATCTTGTAGGTGAACAACCTATATGTCCTGTATGCGGTAAACCAACAGAAGTATGGAGCCGTATTACAGGTTACTATAGACCAGTTAAGAACTGGAATGAAGGTAAAGCACAGGAATTCAAGGAACGTAAAACATATGATATGGGTCACTCAGTACTAAGTGGCAGACATATGAAGAAAATCAAAGAAGAACAGGTACAACCTGTTATACAGAATGAAAAGCTTTATTTATTCACAACAAAAACATGTCCTAACTGTCGTATTATTAAGAAGATATTAGAAGATGAACATGTAGACTATGAATTAATAGATGCAGAAGAACAAGTAGACCTCACAAAGAGATTCTCTGTTATGCAGGCCCCTACTCTTGTCGTTGCGAATGATAAGAGCTATGCAAAATATGTGAACGTGTCTAATATTAGAAAATATATAGAAGAAAGATCATAACCAAAGTGGACATCACTAAAAGTGATGCCCATTTCTTTCAAAGTAAAAAGAAGACTGTGAGATCATTTGATTTCATAGTCTTCTTTGACTTCTATTGTTTCTTCAAAATATCCATTTTTTGAATCTCTTACTTCTTCAAAAGTCTTTTGATAAATATATGCTTTGTAGCATAAGAATACTAATAATACAGCAAACGCAACTGATAAGAAATTCTTCAATAATCTTCTTACCTTTGCTTTTTCAATCAGTTTGTCCATATCTTCCTGCTCATAGTAACTAATAATAACTTCCTTGGGTGTACCAAGTCTTTCTACGACTTCATCATATGTCATATCATGAGAA
>NZ_DAWDDM010000318.1:0-2131 GCF_052354645.1 Catenibacterium sp. | reverse complement strand
ACTATGGGGATGTCATGGTAGGGGACAAGGCTTTTGAGTTCTATAACGAAAAGAACAAAGAAGACTTTATTCAGATTCCATGGGAAGAAATTGATTATATCAGTGCTTCTGTATATTTTAGTAAGAAAATTGCACGTTTCGCAATATTCACTAAAAACAATGGACATTTTACTTTCTCTACACGTGATAATGTGAAAACATTACAGGTGGTTGGAAATCATTTTCCAAAAGAAAAAATGTATCGTTCCCCTACGTTCTTTACCATTATTAAGCGAGGATTAAGATACATTTTTGACTCCAATTATCGACATAAAGTAAATGGTCAGGCTTAATTGCCTGGCCAATTTTTTTGTATTCCATTAAGAATAAAGTCTGTTAGAAGACTAGATAATTCTTCTATAGAATAATCATATCTATTTGTAAACCAATTCATATATACAGATATAATACCAGGAATACACAAATCAACTGCTACTTTAAATCTTTTTTGATCTAGTGTTTCTGTTTCTTCAATACGCTGTTGTACATATTTTTTAAGAATATCTACAATTTTTACAATAAGAAAAGAACGGTTATTTGTCTTAAAAAGTAAACCATAGAATTCTAAATCATGATTTACTGTTTCTGTAAACTTAATAAAGATTTCAGTTAAGAAATCAGCCATATTAGTAAACTCGACTGTACCAATGTTTTTGATAAAAGCTGCGACTACTAGATTTTCTATTTCTTCCATGACATCATTGATATCTGAATAGTAATTATAAAATGTTTTACGGTTAATATTGGCTCTTTTCGCAACGTCTGTAATTGTGATTTGATTGATATCTTTTTCATTTAACAGCTCTACAAAAGCTTTATATATAGCATGTTTTGTTTTGATAACACGTTTATCTGTCTTTTGGTCCATTTTTATTACCCACTTTCTAAACAATATGTATCTTTAGCAACATTTCTATTATATTCTGACCATATATTGTTTCATTTATTTATATTATAATACAGGCAGATTGTAGGTTTCAACAAGAGGAGATATATAAATGTCATATATTATTCAGAAGAAGTTACGCTATTTAGAAACTGCAGGTCGCTTAAATGAAACTAAGAACTATATTCAACATGGTTCTATTTCTGTCTATACACATTGTGTCAATGTTGCTCGTATGAGTGTAAAGATAGCCAAATGGCTTCCAATACAGGTTAATATGGATGCTTTAGTCATTGGAGCATTACTTCATGACTATTTCTTATATGATTGGCATGATGGAAAAGGAAGACATTTCCATGGCTTTACTCATCCAGGGTGTGCTAAAAGAAATGCAGAAATGGATTACACACTCTCACCACGAGTTAAAAATATTATAGCCAGACACATGTTTCCTTTAACTCCTGTTCCTCCTACATGCACTGAAGCATGGATAGTATGTATTGCAGATAAAATCTGTGCAATAGAAGAGACATTATTTGGAAGATGAGCTAGAATTTCTAGCTTTTTATTCTGATTTGAACACTAAAATAACGATATGAGTAATCATAAGTGATCTCTCCATAATACTTATTGACTATATTCATAATAGAACGCATTCCAAACCCATGACCACAATCTTCTTTAGTTGTATTGAAGTTTGGGTTATCTACAAGAGGATTATTGATACTGGTATTCTTAATATCAATAACGAAATCATTACTCTCTTTATAGATATCAAGAATAATCTTCTTAATAGACTTTGATGTACAATTCTCAATCGCATTATCTAATAAATTACCTAGTAATACATAGAAATCTATCTTATCCATAGGGGTATCATCATCAAATTGACTGGAAATAAATTCAATATTCTTACCTTTAATCTTAGATATTTTAGAAGATAATATAAGATTAAAAGATACAATACCCGTAAACACTGATTGTCTATCATTAATTCTATGTAATTGGTTATTAATATGATTATGGAGTGATTCATAATCTTTTTTTTCACAATCTTCCAGTAATGACAACAACATATGATTCATATCATGCTTGATCTTTCTGATTTCATTCATATGAGTAATGATATTTTCATAATTCTTCTTATTGAATTTCAGTTCCTCGTTGTTTAATTTTACTAGATAATTCTCTTTCTCTATACTTAAT
>NZ_DAWDDM010000317.1:0-2139 GCF_052354645.1 Catenibacterium sp. | reverse complement strand
TTTGTATTCAATTTAATTTCAGGACCTATGATATCCTTAATATTAATTGTAGATTCCTGTTTAGTTTCATTGCCACTGTTATCAGTCGCAATGATTGTTGCTTTCTGTTCACTGTTTAATTTCTTTGTATCAATATCACCTTTAACAGTTAATACTGGTGAAGGATCAAAGTTATCAGATACATCAAAATAATCTGCAGGATTAAATGTATCACCATAGTTTACATCAAAAGACTGTGTTTTTTGAGTTAATGTTGGTGCAACAGAATCCTTAATATTAAATGATAATGTTTTTTCAGCCACATTGCCGGCGTTATCTTCTACATGAGCCACAACCTTCTGTTCCCCGATTACAGTTGTGTCAATACCACCTTCGAAAGTGATGAATTCACTGACATCACCATCAACATTATCTGTTGCTTTCACGTAATCTAATAAGTTATTAGAACCATTGGCTTCTACATCAATAATATATCCACCTTCAGTACGTGAAGCAATAACAGGAGCTTCATTATCAATAACCTGTACTTCAACTTCTTTATCAGTTGTATTCTGGAATGTATCAGTAACAGTCACTGTAACACGATAAGTACCTAACTGTTTTGCTTCATATGTTCCTGACTTAATAGAAACATCCATGATATCTAAATTATCACGGTTATCTGTGATTTCAAAGTCTGAAGCATTTAAGTATGTTCCATAAGGAACAACAATTTTATTTGAATGAATAACAGGTGCCTGACGGTCAGCCGCTGCATAACCTACTAGCGCAAATGCAGAGATTGCGAATGCAGGTAATAATATTGTTTTCTGAGTTTTAATTCTATCTACAATTGCATGAAGAGTTACGGGGGCATTTTGAGTCATAGTATTCTCCTTTTCTTTTCGACAATTGCGATTATAACACTATGCCATATATGTGTCCACCATTTTCTTAAGATATTTTTAAGATTTTATATTTTTTATAGTATATATCAGTGTTTTTACGTTTAAGATTTTATTAATAATTAATAAAAATAATGACTTTTTGGTCTTTAGCATATATTTTCTTGGTGATTTTTTAGAATCCTAATTTATCAAACACATATATTCTGATTATTTCAACAAGTGTACACAGAGTAAATAACAACATTGTTACCTATATTAAAAAAGTCCTCCCTAAGGAGAACTTATTATCCAAGATATGCTTCTCTAACACGTGGGTTATTTGCAACATCATTCGCTTCACCTGATACAGTAATATTACCTGTTTCAAGTACATAAGCATGATCTGCGATAGAAAGTGCTTTATTCGCATTCTGTTCTACAAGAAGGATAGTAACGCCTTCTTTTTCATTAACTTCTTTAATGATATCAAATATTTCATTGACAAGAATTGGAGAAAGACCCATTGATGGTTCGTCTAATAGTAATAGTTTTGGTTTAGACATCAAAGCACGGCCCATTGCAAGCATCTGCTGCTCACCACCAGATAATGTACCAGCTAACTGTTTCTTTCTTTCTCTTAAACGTGGGAATAATGTATAAATATGTTCAAGGTCATTCTTAATACCATCTGCATCATTACGAAGATAAGCACCCATTTCTAGGTTATCAGCAACACTTAACTGGGCAAAGATACGACGTCCTTCAGGAACCTGTGCTAGACCTTTAGAGACAATCTTATGAGCAGGAGTTTTCATGATGTTTTCACCATTAAAGATAATATCACCACTCTTACCGTTTAATAAGCCAGAGATAGCATGCATTGTACTTGTTTTACCTGCACCATTGGCACCAATAAGTGCAACGATTTCACCTTCTTCTACATTAAATGAAATCTTCTTAATCGCATTAATGACACCATAATGTACTTCAAGATCCTTAACTTCTAATAACATCTTTAGCCCTCCTCTTCATTGCCTAAGTAGGCAGCTACAACATCAGGGTTGTTTCTAATTTCTTCAGGTGTACCAAAAGCAAGTACTGTACCAAAGTTTAATACTGCAATCTTTTCGCAGATACCCATAACTAGCTTCATATCATGTTCAATAAGAAGAATTGCGACTGAGAACTTTTCTCTTACAATCTTAATAGTTTCCATTAATTCAGCTGTTTCTGTAGGGTTCATACCTGCAGCAGGTTCGTCTAATAATAATAG
>NZ_DAWDDM010000316.1:0-2154 GCF_052354645.1 Catenibacterium sp. | reverse complement strand
CATTAAATAAGATAAATAAATGAAAAATAACATAAATATTTATCAAAATAGCATAAATGATTTATGTTAAAACAGTAAATAAACCAACATACATTTTAGTTCTTTCGATTGAAAGAACTTTTTTGCAATAAAAAAGGAACTCCGTGGAGTTCTCTCTATAATGGATGCAGGTTTTAGGACTCTGCTCCGACCGATGGACATGGGTTTTTGAGGTCACCAGACCGACCTTTTCTTTATCTACATCGTAACATATTAGCAAAAAAGTCAAATTATACATGGTGAATATCTTCTAGAATCTAGAATAATATTCTTGTTGCTAACTTTCTGGTTAACGTGTTTTTGTGTCTATACAATGTAAGGATTTTCTAATTATATAGATTGTGAATATAGATGTGAGTATTGAGCATCTGATGAAAATAAAACTATTTTTAAATAATCGTATGATATAATGAGAGACAATCTAATATGAAGGGAGATTAATTATGCACTATAGATTAGGAAGGGAACTCAAAGCATTATCAAAGATTTTTACTCTAATAGGTATATTAGTGAATGCATTTCTTTTGTATCATTATCTAGGAAATGAATATTTCTTGAAGATGAAGATCTATTATACAGTTATTTTCGTATTCTTAATGATTCTTGTATGGGTATTTGGAAAGGCAATAAATGGAATAGGGGTGATGCTTACAACTCAAGGTAAGATGTTACATGAACCAAAAATAGAAGAGCCTGAAGATGAAGAATCTATCAAAAATACATTTATGGCTTTCTGTCATGCATTCAAGAAGAATAAAAAAGCATTTGCTTCACTCATTGTAGTATGTGTTATTCTACTTGGTGGAGGTATCTATGCAAAAGTAACTTATGATCATTATCATGCATATGATGGAATGTGGAATATAGAAGGAGATTTAGAAGGAAACTATTTTATTATAGATGGTGATGAAGTCACATTCTATGAAACAAATAGAGATGAAGAGAGAAAAAAATCATATTATAAATGTATATATGTAGGAAGTCTAATAAACAACAAAGTTAACTTCTATAGTCAATCTTATGATTATACGAGTAATAATGATTATAAAACAAAAGAGATTGATCAGACTATTTACCTCAATAGAATAAATAATGTTAAATTTGAAGTGAATGGAAAGAAGTATAATAGAATTTCAGATTAGAGCGCGTGAGCGCTCTTTTTTATGAAAAAAACTTGATCCTAAGACCAAGTTTACTTAAGTACATCTATCATCTCTTTTACATATGCTTCTACATATTGTGGGGCATTTTTTCCATATTTTTCAATAATCTTAATAATTGCACTACCTACAATAGCACCATCTGATTGAGATGCCATCTTTTTTGCCTGCCCTGGTGTAGAGATTCCAAATCCTACTGCTACAGGTATATCTGTGACTTCACGTACTAAGTCAACCATCGCACCAATATCAGTTGTAATCTTTGAACGTACACCAGTGACACCTAAAGAAGACACATAATAAAATATCTTTTAAAATCTTTAGATGAAGTGATTGCATTAAATCAGTTTGATTTGATTTGAAATCACGTTTTTATTATAGGATTATGTTTATTGAGAATGCATTAAAAAGTTATGTAATAGAGGCAGTATTGCAGGACGCAAAGTCAGAGAATTTAGATGATATATTTGAAAAATCAATTACAGAATATAGATTTCTTAAGAAAGATAGCATGGCATACCATAATAGCTACAGTAAAAGAATGGCGCTTAAAGTCAAAATTAATAATGCTTTAATAAATAGTTATAATCACAGTTCTAACAATATAGTTAACCATTTTTTTGATTCAGACAAAAATATTCCAATTTGGGCAATATTAGAATCTTTTACACTTGGAGAGTTTGGAAATTTTTATGCTTGTTCTAATGTTAAAAAGTATATTTCTAATGAAATATTACACCTCCCAACTAAATTTGATGAAGATGGAAAATTTTCATTTCAGTATAAAAAATCTTATGATATGGTAAATTGAATATACAAATTGCGGTGGTGGTCATCTTCGGACAACATTTGGAGGAATCTGATGTGTTGGGCTCTTTCCTTATATACACATCTCAGAGACCACGATAACATAAGACATGGAGAAAGCCGTCTAGAGCTATCAAAAAAAATTCGG
>NZ_DAWDDM010000315.1:0-2192 GCF_052354645.1 Catenibacterium sp. | reverse complement strand
TCCCAAATCATTCCTATATCATCTAATTTTTTTATTTGATCTTCAGTTAGTTTTCCAACTATAGTACCTTTACGAATAGCTTTTTGATTATTAAGCCAACTACCTAGTGCATAACCTTCCTCAGTAATGTATCTTGCAGGTACTTCTAAGTTTCCATTCTCTTTGTAGTACTGTTTAGCACTTGCATAATAAATATCCCAAGTTGCAGTTAAAGCATCATTGAGTTTTTCAAATAGTTCTTTACAGTTTCTTACTTCATCAATAATCTTGAATTTTTCATTGATGATTTGATTTGCTTCTCCTAGAGAGCGATAGTAGGATGTAGCTACTTGCATTTCTTCTTTAATAGAATCAATGCTATAGATATTTTCAATGTTTAATACGATATCAAAGATAACTGCATTTGTTTTCTTGCTTGCAGACAGTGCTCTACCAATCTGCTGTTTATAGACTATTGGAGAAACTGTAGGTCTTAAAAGAATAACTCCACTTATATCATCAACATGAATGCCTTCATTTAATGCATCGATACAGTAAAGAAGTCTTAAGTGATTATTATCATTATCTTCTTTGAAGTCCTTAAATGCTTTATCTGCTCCTGGATCACTTGAATATACAGAGTACATATGTGGTTCTTTATCTACCTTTGAGAACCATTCTGTATGTTTCATCATCTGATCCATATGTTCTTTGTTAGAACAGAATACTATGTATTTACCATGCGGATCAGTCATGTGTTTTTTGAATATGACATCTAATCCTTCAGACTTTTCTAATGTTCTTCTTAGTTCATCCAAACATTTTTCAGCATTATCTCTTGCAACTTTACTTTTTGTTTTCTTTACTCTTCTTTCGTATTTCTCTAATGTATTCTGATAATAATACATTGATAATATGTATTTAGGTGGGTTCAATATTCCACGTACTATTGATTCACCTAAACTCATTTGAGAAGCTATATTTCCATCAAAGAGCTCCTGTGCCATATCTCTTTGGTTATCTAGATAACGAACATTAGTTGCAGATAAACCTAAAACTGGAACATCTGCATACGTAAAGAGAAGTTGTTCTACACCCTTTTGCCAGAATGTAGCTCCAGCACGATGATATTCATCAAGAACAATATAGTCAGGATGTATTGCTTGTATCTCTTCTTTACTCATACCCATGAGCTTGGCATAAGTAAAGAAGACAATATTATTAGGTTTATAACCATTAGTTGCTTGATATAAATTCTCTAGCTGGGTAGAGAAAATATATTCAGAAGGAGATAACCAACAGATTGTCTTATCAGGATGATCTTCGCATAGTTTAAATGCGATAAATGATTTACCTGTTCCTGTTGGATGAACAATTGCTGCTTTTTTAGTATCTTTAAGCATAGTAACTGCTAAGTCATATGCTTTTTGATTATGAGAATACAGCTTAATCATTGTCTAATCCCCCTCTTCTTTTTGTATGTAATAGTGGTGAATATAAACAAATCCTCTAAATTATTATTTGGTTCACAAGGTATACCTTTCGTGCCATTTTTTTATTAAACAGAAACAATAAGATATTTATTTATATTCGCGGAAAATTATACCATTTTCCGCTTTTATTTTAAAGTTCTTTTGTTACTAAAAGTATACTTTTCGTGCCATTGTATTGCTTTTAAATCAATAATTATAGAATTTTGTTTGATATGCTATTAAAAAGCATTGTCTCTCTCAACCTTGAATTACATACACAAAGAAGTTATATTCCTTTATATCACTCGTTAGCTGATTTTTATAAATAACATCATTAAAAGGCGAATGCTTATAGCTACTCATATATCACCCTAATATTTAATTACGCTCTATTAACTCTGGATACCCTACATCAATATAATATTTCTCACCAGTTTGATAATACCTAATTTCATACTCCTGAACGTATTCATTAGCCATGCTATCTAAAAACAAAATATTGAAAATAAAACCCTCATTTAACTTTTGTTTTGGAACATTAAGCCTTACTATCTTTGTTTCATTTATTATATACACGTCTTTGTAAGCGATTCCCAAAGAATTTTCTCCTGTCCCAAATGTAATAGTATTAGCAAAACCATTCCCTATATTAGTAATTTCTAAATAAATCGACTCAAGTGATTGTGGTTTTAGTTTATCATCTTGCCTATTAACACCTGATATTTGAAATCGTTTTATATC
>NZ_DAWDDM010000314.1:0-2192 GCF_052354645.1 Catenibacterium sp. | reverse complement strand
CGAATCCCTCAACCTGCGCCATTGAATGTTACTCGGGAGAAATCCTGAGTTTTTTTGTATTTTGATTAAGGAGGTATTATATGAAATTTTACCAGGAATTACAATTGAATCAGAAAGGCTCAAAAGAGTTAATTAAAAACAGTCAAACAACAAAAGAGAAACTATATCATATAGCAGTTTATCTTTTTAAAATTGCGATCACAGTGGCATTCTGCTTTCTCTTTGTAACATTATTTAGTATTTTATTTGGAAGTGAGAATAGTATTGCTGGAGTGGTTGTTCTCTTATGTATAATGGTATTTAGACAGGCAGACTTTGAAATTCATGCAGGACAATCTACAGTGCTTCTGGCATTATTTTTCATTAATATGACTTTATGTTCACACCTGGCTAATAAACTTCCTCCAGTCGCAGGAATGTTGGTAAATATTGGTGCATTAGCTATATTAGTATTCCTAGGATGTCATAATCCATCTATGTTCAATCAATCTACACTCGTTCTAGGATATTTACTATTATATGGTTATGATGTATCTGGAAAGAGTTATTTGATGAGACTTGCTGGAATGGCTGTAGGTGCAGTTCTTACCTGTATCGTGTTCTATCGAAACCATAAGCATAGAACTTATAATAAGCATGTAATGCATTTATTACAAGAATTTGATCTTTCTTCTACTAGAACAAAATGGCAGCTATGTCAGATTATCTGTGTGCCAGTTGTAATATGTATTGCGGAACTCTGTGATATGCCACGTGCTATGTGGGCTGGTATTGCCGCAATGTCTGTAATCTTACCACTTATGGACGATATGCAGTATAGAGTACGTAAAAGAATTATTGGAAATATTGCAGGTGTTCTATGTTTTACAGTGTTATATTTCTTGCTTCCTTCACCAATCTATGCATTTATCGGTGTCATTGGTGGTATTGGCGTAGGGTTTTCTACAAAATATGGCTGGCAGGCTGTCTTTAATACATTTGGTGCATTAGCTATTGCGACAGAGCTATATGGATTAAAGGGTGCAGTAAGTTTAAGATTAATCCAGAATATATTTGGTGTTGTCTTTGCATTATTATTCTGTATTATTTTTCATTGGTTTGTATCAAGAATTAAAGTGAAAGAAGTATTATAGGATATAATGAGGTCATAAGCTTGTTTTGACATAAGGACGTACGAAAATGTACGTTCTTTTTTTGCATATGTTCAATAGTTTTTCGATATGAAAATAATATATAGAAAAGTCTAACTAAAAAAGATGGAGGAGATAAAAGATGGATTATTATTAAAAATAAACTTGTTAGTAGTTACATGTTTATTCGCAAGTTTAGTAGGAGAAATATGTTGGATCTGTTCCTCATGATACATTATATCTAATGAGAATGTCTTAATATGTATCTGATATAAGAATGACATGTGCAATATTGCTGGTTTTTACACATAGGGATAAGAATTCACTGCATCTCTTTTGTAATATGCGTAAATAAGCGTTTTTGAGGCAGTTTTGTATATATATGACAACTGTTTGTGTATAATGTGTTATAAAGCTTAGAGAAGCGATATATGAGGAGAAAGTGGCATGAGAACTGAAATGGTTGAATTGACTAATCTCTGCATGATTAAAGATGGAGATAAGTATTTACTGCAGAATAGAGTTAAAAAAGATTGGCAGGGATATACATTTCCTGGAGGGCATATAGAACATGGAGAATCAATTGTACAATCTGCAATAAGAGAAGTAAAAGAAGAAACAGGCTTAACTATGAAGAATCCCCGTTTAGTAGGAGTGAAACAATTCTGGGCAGAAAGTGGAAGATATATAGTATTTTTATTTTCTGCAAATAAATTTACTGGTGATTTAAGAGATAGTAATGAAGTTGAAGTGGGGTGGTTTACCAAAGAAGAGATGAAAAATATCAATTTAGTGAGTCATTTTTTTGAACATTTAGCTGTATTTGAAGGTGATTACTCAGAATATATCTATGAATCTGAAGATTCTATTAAGATTTACTAAAAAAAGATACATAAAAAAACATTGATATATAGTGCATATTTTATAAACTTAAAAAATAATTTTAAAAAAGGGGTTGCAAAACCTTTGAATTCATTGTATATTATACGAGCAGTCTCGATTGCGAAGTGCCCTGGTGGCGAAACTGGTAGACGCACAGGACTTAAAATCCTGCGGACTTCA
>NZ_DAWDDM010000313.1:0-2201 GCF_052354645.1 Catenibacterium sp. | reverse complement strand
AGAAGGAAGAACATTGACAGCAATGCTCGCACCTAAAAAAGCAAAGTAAAATAGGAGGAAACTTATCATGCCAAAAATGAAAACACATAGCGGTCTTAAGAAGCGCTTAAAGAAAACAGCAAGTGGTAAATTAAAGAGAGGCCATGCATACGTATCTCACTTATCACATAATAAGACACATAAACAGAAAAAGCATCTCGCTAAGTCAACATTAGTACACCCATCAGATTACAAGAGAATCAAGTCTCGTATCTAATAGGTTAATTTTAAGGAGGATATACACATGGCAAGAGTAAAAGGCGGATTTACAACTAGACGCAGAAGAAAAAAGACATTAAAGCTAGCTAAAGGTTACTTCGGTAGCAAACATGCTTTATATAAAACAGCTCATGAACAGGTAATGCATTCTTTAAAGTATGCTTACAGAGATAGAAGACAGTTAAAGAGAGAAATGAGAAAGCTTTGGATTGCACGTATCAACGCTGCTTGCAGAATGAACGATATGTCATATTCAACTTTCATGCATGGTTTAAAACTTGCAGAAGTTAACGTTAACAGAAAGATGCTTTCAGAAATCGCAATTGCTGATCCTGAAGGTTTCAAGGCTTTAACTGATTTAGCTAAAGAACAGTTAGCAAAGTAATCTAAAGTGCCAGAGATGGCACTTTTTTCATGCTTAAAAATATAAGTGTTTTGGCTGTGATGTAGTGTATAATGAACTTATAAGTAAACAGAAAGTCATAGAAAAGGTGAAAAGCAGTGAAAGAAAAAGCGATGGATAGGTATGAAGATATAAAGCATGATTTTAAAACGTCATATATCAATAGTGAACAATCTGTAGGTATGTTCCATCTTAATGATTTAGGGCCTCAGTTTAACGGATGTCCTTTATTTGCATTAAAAGTATCTTTGGCACTTGCTACTATTGAGGCAGAATTATATTCTACACTTAATGATGGTGTTAATTATATGTTCTATCATACATATGAGAATGTTGATGAAATCATAGTGGGTGTACATGTTGAAACACAAGAAGAACTGGATGAAATGAAACGTGACAGGGATTTCGTACTTAATTCAGGTAAACTAGATTATGAAGATGCATTTAGGGATGAGTAGAAGATAATTTTGAAATTCAATTTTTCTTCGATATTCGGAGGTTAAAAGACATGCACAATGATATAGTTATAGAAGTTATTGATAAGATAAAAAGTGGTAAACCTATACTTGTCATGCAGGCGATTCTTACAGGAATTGAAGCGAAAATAACTGATGAAGCCTTTATTGAGGAAATAAAAAACAATAAAGATAATGAAATATGTTTGCTAAATATACCTATAGGTTATGTTGCAACAGCTGCATTAGATGTACTTGGAAAAGAAACATATATGGGTAGTAATGAATATATATTAAAAATGATAAGAGATTTTAAAAATGGTACAATTAAAACCGAATGATGAATTTTTTTGTTAAAAAAATATATATGTAATAGAGATGTTGAGAGCAAGAGGGTGAAAAAATGAGCGAATATTCTGATTTTAAACATGACTTCAGAACGGATTATGAAACCGGAGATCAATCAAGAGGCATGTTCCATCTTGATGATTTGGGGCCTTCTTTTAAAGGTGATCCTATGTTTGCTTTGCGAGTATCTTTAGCAACTATCGAAGCAGAATTATATCCTACACTCAATGATGGTGTGAACTATATGTTCTATCACACTTATGAGAACGTAGACAGGATTATCGTAGGTGTACATGTTGAAACACAAGAAGAACTGGATGAAATGAAGCGAGACAGGGATTTTGTACTTAATTCAGGTAAACTAGATTATGAAGATGCATTTAGGGATGAGTAGGTAATTATGGAAGAACTAGAATATTATAGAGAAGTAAGAAATGATGTCTATCAGGAAATGGATTCACAGAAAGATACGCCTCATCCTATGTTTTATGGGAGTTCATATGTATTTTCAGACGAAATGCTAGGAGAAAATAGAGAACTGGAATATTTCATGTGCTTGTGCTATGTTGCTTGTGGACTCTATGAACTAGAACACTATCATGGTATTGAGCCAATCATTGAAATGTATATGACTTATTATATTTATCAATATGAACATTATGGTAAATATAAGGATATGCTCGATGATTATGATCTTTTAGAAAAAGATATAGAAAAAATCAAGTCTATGAGAAAAC
>NZ_DAWDDM010000312.1:0-2228 GCF_052354645.1 Catenibacterium sp. | reverse complement strand
ATTAAATAAAGATAAACATGAGGAACAGATACAGTGATGCGTAAATAATTGATGAAAAGAAGATGTTTTAGATATAGAGGATAAACAGATCAAACAGACATCCTGTTGAGCTTCTGAATGGTTTTGATACATCCCTTCATCGCCTTTGAATAATGGTTATCTATTAATAATATTCTTCCATCCTCATATCCTATTTTTCTTCCTACTCTTCCCGCAATCTGTATCAATGTTCTTTCATCAAATATACGATCTCCTGCTTCTAATACAATCACCTGTACATCTTCTATTGTGATTCCTCTTTCTAATATCGTTGTGGTGATTAAGACATCTAATAATCCTTCTTTAAAATCCTTTGTATATTCATTTAAATAAAGAGACTCAGAACTTACACCCTGTACTTTATATGTATCCTTTAATAAGTCTGCATAGTATTGTGCGTCACTTTTCCTAGGTACATATACTAATACTTTTTGGTGTGTTTCTAATAGTTTCTTAATCCAGTATTTCAAGGATATGAGCCACAAAAATTGAGGAATGATATAAATATGAGGAACAGGCAGATCATGACCATGGTAGCGTCGATTCATGATCATGACACATTCATCATGAATATCTTCCTCAAGTAATGTAGCGGATAATTTAATATACCTTTTAGAGGCATGATAAAAGATTGAGTTCAATACATCATCTCCATAAAAAGGAAAGGCATCTGCTTCATCCATAATAATTAAATCAAAAGGAGAAGATACAAATCGATAGAGCTGATGAGTTGTACAAATGATTAAGGGGGCATCACTATTCTCTTGATAGCCCCCATATAGAAGACCAATGGTTAAGTGAGGAAAATCCTTCTGAATTCTTTCATGTAATTCTATACACAATTGTCTTCTAGGGATTGTGAAGCATACTCGTCCACCATTTTCAATCACATGCTTGATGATTGCATAAGAAATTTCTGTTTTACCAGAGCCACATACGGCAAGGACAATAGAATTCGTGGCATTCTCATAATTCGTGATAAGTTGATCAGAGATGAACTGCTGGCGGGATGATAATCTAAAAGAAAGATGATAGGACGCATCAGTCATTATTAAAGGAGTCTTATGTATTGGATAAACTTCATCTAAATAAATACGTCCAAATGTTATGCACTTTCTACAATAAGGTCTCTTATTGATATAGCTAATGTAGTTTTCATCCTCATTGCCACATATAGGACACTTCACAATCACCACCTCCTTTGGCCCTCTACTAACCTATACATCTAGAAGATGGTTTTTTTCTCAAAAAAAGTTAAATTTTTTTCAAAAAAACTATGAGCATCACTCATAGTCACATATATTGACTTCAAATTTGTTGTAAACTATAATAGAAACGAAAGATGGAACAACCAGTAAGCGGTTGTCCTTGGATTTATTTTTGGTAAGTAACTACCTCAAACTTTTCCTAGGAGCGAGGTAGTTACTTTTTTTCGTTCTTATCAATAATGATAAGAAGTACTCTAACAACAAGTGTCAATAAAGATATGATCAGTGTCAAACACGTTAACATAATCATGATTATTTCATACGTTGTCATCAGGCATCACCTCCGTTTTCAACTTAAGAGAAGAATCACGAAGGGTTGCGTACCTTCGTCATAACGACCAAAGATAACCACCTACCGTATACGGTTGTTCCATGCACAAATTATATCATAGGATTCTATCTACCAGGATAAGTAATCAATTATCACAATTTCATAATAAATCTTAATTTATTGGTAGAAATACAACACACAAATAACCTCTAGGCTATTCGCCCAGAGGTTGTTTTCATGCTTAAGTTTTGTGAATGAAGATGTTAGTCTTCTACCTTTAAATCATATTCTCTAATAAGTCTACGGGCAATCATCTTATTCACATGAGTCCTCTTAATAGTGATAGTGCGTTCACTATTAGAGTAAATACAATGGTCCCCTTTTGCATGTCTAAGGAAGCGATAACCATTGTTTTCTAGTATTCTTTTGAACTCTATGATTGAGTAAGTTCTTGCTTTCATGGTCTTTCCTTCTTGTCTATCTCCATTCTACCACAGTTATAATATTTAATGATTATTTTTCATATAACGACATAATTAATCATAATTTAATACGAATACTAAATTTTAATTATTTTTTAATATTTTTATATCCCCCCTCACGCTTCGCCTTTTACACCCGTCAAAGGAGAAATAGGGGGTTCATCCGAA
>NZ_DAWDDM010000311.1:0-2235 GCF_052354645.1 Catenibacterium sp. | reverse complement strand
ATAATACCCTTATTTTTATTTAATATGAAAATTACAATTATTAGACATTCTAAAACGCTTTGGAATAAAGAAAAAAGACTTCAAGGATGTAAAGATTCTCCTTTAAGTCCTGAAGGCATGGACAATATTCTTGCATTAAAAGAACACATCAAGAATAACCATTATGATGCTATTTATTCTAGTCCTATTAAGCGTGCCTATGATACCGCAAAACTCTTATTTGATGATCAGTCCATCATTACTGATGAACGCATTAGAGAAATGAACTTTGGACTATTAGAAGGACAGAAAATTGATGAAATTCCAGAGGAATATAAAAAAGCTTATCATGATTTATGGTGTCACCCTGAAATATCCAATGGTATTCCAGAAGGGGAAACCTATGATGAAATTGAAGAAAGAGTTAAAGACTTCTTAAATGATCTTGTAAAGAAGCCTTATGATAATGTCTTTATTGTCACTCATGGATTCTGTTTTACTATTATTATGGCCACTATCATGAACCTTGATAGAAAAGACTATATTAAAGTCAATAGTCCTGTTGTGGATGGCTGTTCTGAAACAATTGTGGATTATAGTAATGGCGAGTTTAGTGTCGAAGTTTATGGAAATAATGATTTCCTTCCACACCAGTCAAATGAATCATTTTCTAAATAAAGTCAAATGGCTAAAACCATTTGACTTTATTTTCTGTTCCTTCTTTTATTCTTATAATATTTGCACGATGTCTATAGACAATAAGTGCGACAACACATATATTAGTAATGATTCCAGTTGTAGAATATCCAATAAATGGTGATGCAATAAGTACAGCTGTTGCACCAAGGATACTAGATAAAGATACATACTTAGTTGTCTTTAATGTAATTAAGAATACCGCAACTGCGATAATAAAACCATATATATTAGTCATTAATGTATAGGCGATTGCACTTGATACAGCCTTACCACCCTGAAAATTCGCAAAGATAGGATAACAATGACCAATCATACAGAATAGTGCACATGGATAAATGATATTAGCTGAAATACCAGATACTTTCGCAATCCATCCTGTTAGTAGGATGGTAATGATACATTTTGTTGCATCAAGTAAAATAACTGTTATTCCGGCTTTTTTGCCTAGTACTCTTCCTGCATTGGTACCACCTAGATTATGTGATCCATATTGACGAACATCAGTATTATAAAACACTTTACCAATGACTAATGCAAAAGGTATTGAACCATATAGATAACTTATTAATAAACAGATGATTATAATTAAATATTTCATCGACTCACCTCACAAAAATTCATTATACATAAATACTACAAAAAATCAAACTTTCCTAAAAAAACCTTTTTGTGTTATACTAGTCAAGTTGAGGAGGTATGCTCATGTCAAATACACATTATGATGAATCCGATATTCAAATCTTAAAGGGGCTAGAAGCCGTAAGAAAAAGACCAGGAATGTACATTGGTTCAACTGATTCTCGTGGTTTACACCACCTTGTATGGGAAATTGTTGATAACTCTATTGATGAAGCCATTGCTGGTTATGGTAAGAAGATCACAGTTACATTACATAAAGACAATAGCGTAACGGTCGAAGATGAAGGCCGTGGTATGCCAACAGGTATTAATAAAGAAACAGGAAAGCCAACTACAGAAGTTATTCTTACTGTATTACATGCAGGTGGTAAATTCTCAGAAGATGGTGGTTATAAGACTTCAGGAGGCTTACATGGTGTAGGGTCTTCTGTCGTCAATGCGTTAAGTGAATTTTTAGAGGTGACTGTCCATCGTGATGGTGTGATTCACACACAGCGCTTTGAAAATGGTGCTACAAAAATTGGAAAGTTAAAAAAAGTAGGAAAAACTAATAAGACAGGTACTATTATTCATTTTAAGCCTGATGCATCTATTTTCTCTACCACAACATTTAGTTTCCAGACAATTAGTGAAAGACTCCGTGAAGATGCATTCTTATTAAAGGGAATGACAATAGAACTTATTGATGAACGTACTGATAAAGATGAAACATATCAGTATGAAAAAGGCTTAGAAGAATTTATTGACTGGATCAATAATGATAAAGAAGCTGTTTCACCTATTATCTCTTTTGATGATACTAATAATGAAATAGAAGTAGAAATTGCGATGCAGTTTACACAAAGCTATCAGGAAAATATTATTTCGTTTGTTAACTTAGTACGTACTGGAGATGGAGGTACACATGAAGTAGGATTC
>NZ_DAWDDM010000310.1:0-2238 GCF_052354645.1 Catenibacterium sp. | reverse complement strand
GAATAATGAAAACGCGTTGTTGTCTATAATAAATGAAATAATCAAAGATGAAGGATAAAATACTGTTTATAACTGCATATGTTCCTCACAAAGCGGCAGCTGGCGAGAAAAATACGATGATTATGCTCAATGATTTAGCAGAGTCGTATGATGTTGATTTAGTATATTTCAAATACGATTATGATAAGCCATATCTGCCAGAACGTAGCAATGTAAAAGTACTGAAAGTTTTCAAAAACTCAAAAGCCATAAAAATTTGGGGTATTCTCAATTTGCCTTTTCTTCATCCGGTATATTCCATTCGCTTTAGTTGGTCAAAGTTGATAACTTTGAAAAAACTAATGGGGAATACATCTTATAAAGCAATCGTTTTGAATCATAGTAATGTGTTCTATTACGGTAAATTTTTAGGCAGAAACACTCCCAAGATTTTATTGGCTCATGATGTGATTATTCAACGAGCTTTGAGAACAGCAAGTAAACTGATGCAAAATATTTGCCGTTTTAGTGAACGCTTGTGTTTCAAGTTGCCAAATGCACATATCTTTTCATTTTCGCAGAAAGATGTTGATATAATCAAGAGAGAATATCATTTGCCAGCAAAGGTTTGTCTGGATTATATAGATCCTGATATTATCAACAAGCGAGTGGAAACGATAGAGGATTACTATATGTTCTTTGGCGATTGGACTCGTAAGGAAAATTATGAGGGTGCTTTATGGTTTATAGAAAACGTTTCTCCTTTACTTAAGAAAAAGACTACTTTTAAGATTATTGGACGTCAATTTCCTAAGGAGAAGATTAATAATAATAATCCATTAATTCATTATGAAGTGATGGGCTTTGTTGATGATCCATACTTGCTCTTATCACAAGCCAAAGCTCTTGTATCACCATTGTTTAATGGCGCAGGAATTAAGGTAAAGGTAATTGAGTCTCTTGCTTGTGGTACACCTGTTATTGGTACAGAAATAGCTTTTGAAGGCTTGCCAAAAGGTTTTGAATCTAGTATGCTTCTTGCAAATACACCGGACGAGTATGTTCAGGCTATGATTGATGTAACAACGGATGTCGAAGTTAGAAAGAAATTGCGCTCAGACTTTATTGAGTGTTATTCCAAGGATAGTATTAGGCATTATATTGAAAAACTGTAAATATGGAAAAACGTTCGTTATCAGTAGATATAGCAAAAGGTATCTCTATTATAGCTATAGTATTGGGACATATCAATTTCTTATATCCAGTTGGACCATTAGTAAATACTAAAGATTTATTCCTTTACCTTTGGCACGTTTCCGTATTCTTCTTGCTAGCAGGTTTCTTCATAAAAGAAGAGCAGCTTGTTCAGCCTAAGTTGTGGTTTAAGAAGAAATTCTCATCGCTTTATTTGAAAATATTGTATTTCTATATTCCTGCAGTATTGTTGCATAATGTGTTGATAAAGATAGGGTGGTATTCATTAGAGTCTACTGACCCTGTAATCAATACTTATTCAATGATGGAATTCGCTAAGCAAACTGTATTGGCTATCTGTTTAGGTGGAAGAGAACCAATCGTTGGTGCAATGTGGTTTGTGTATGTGCTTTTTATGGCTCTGATCGGTTTGTCTATTGTTTCATGGGCTATCAAGAAGATTTCAAAGAATGATAGACAATATGAATGGATGAGATTTATTGCTTTGTTGTCCATGTGTATCTTGGCTGGTTTGCTCAGCAACAAATATGGCTTGACAATTCGACGATTTAGTAATACATTTACAGCAATGCTGCTGATATATGTTGGCAGAATAATGTATCAGAAGATAAAATTGTCTTTTGATAATGGCTATCTTGCTATTGCTTGCGGATTGATAGCTTTTGAGGTCGCTTGCATGCTTGGTGGTGTTTCTCTAAATGGCAATGAATATAAGGATATACTTCAACTGTTAGTTGCTGCACCAGCAGTTCTATATATTATAATGTATATAGGTAAGCATATCGAGGCTAATGTAGTAGGTAAGGCTATCGCATATGTTGGAAAGGACTCTTTCTACGTTATGGCTTTGCACTTTGTTGGCTTTAAATTTTGTACTTTAGCATTACAAGGCATAGGTTATTGGGGGACAAATCTTAGTGATTTGACACCAGGTGTTGGTGGTAATATGCTCTTACTTTTTGTGTACGCATTCTTTGGTGTAGGATTCCCATTAGTTTTTATGTGGGGATTTAGGAAAATAATAAATCTATTCTAGAAATAGAT
>NZ_DAWDDM010000309.1:0-2253 GCF_052354645.1 Catenibacterium sp. | reverse complement strand
CTTACACTTATTCTGATGCGTATTATTTTCAATTGCTAGGGATGCTTGGAATTAAGTTTTATGGAAACAGAAAAATTGCTCAGGTTAGAGACAATCAAGAGAAACTAAATACGACATATAGTGAATTGTTAACAATTCATATCATTATGGGAATTCTGGCGTGTTTGTTATATGCTGTATATATAGTTCTTTTTGCTGGAAAATATAGGATTTATTCTGCAATTCAGGGATTGATGGTTATTGCAACATTATTTGATGTAAGTTGGTTCTTTTTTGGAATAGAAAATTTCAAATTGAATGTCACAAGAAATACAATTATAAAAATAATATCGGTTGCTTGTATTTTCCTGTTTGTAAGAGAAAAAGGTGATTTATGGAAATATATTGTAATTATGGCAACTTCACAAGCGGCAGGGGAATGTATAATGTTTTTCATTGTACCTCAATATGCGAAGTACCGATTGCCAAAATGGACTGATTTAAAAAAACATGTTAAGCCATTGCTAATTTTATTTATTCCTGTAATATCGACAAGTTTGTTTAAATACATGGATAAGATAATGCTTGGTAGTATCGGAAATAAAGTTGAGTTAGGACTATATGATAATGCCGAAAAAATACTCAATATTCCATTAAGCGTGATATTGGCGTTTGGTAGTGTTATGTTGCCAAAAATGTCTAATTTAATTGCAAATAACAATATTAAACAGTGCAATAATTATATGAAAATATCAATTAATTATATGATCTGTATTGCAATTGCTATGAGTGCAGGAATGGCAGGAGTATCACATATTTTTGCCCCAGTATTTTGGGGAAGTGAATTTTCAAAGTCCGCAGATATTATTGCTCTACTATCAATAACATTGCCATTTTCAACGTTGGCTAATATTGTTAGAAATCAAGATTTGATTCCTAATAATAAAGATAAACAATATACTTATGCTATTGTATCAGGAGCATGTGTTAATTTATTGATTAATTGGTTGTTAATTCCTAGATTTCAATCTTACGGAGTTGCAGTAGGGACTGTGGTAGCGGAGATTACTGTTTGTGTTGTTCAATTTAAATTTGCTAGAAAAGCATTTGATTATAAAAAATATGTACTTAATGCCCTGTGGTTTATAATACCTGGTGTAGTAATGTATTTTGTGGTTGCGAAAATAGGAGACGTTTTAGGCGTTCATATTTATACATTGCTTATTCAAATATGTTTGGGAGCATTATTATATAGCGTAATTGCGCTCTGGCATTTGATTAGAATTCATGATGAGGAAATTATTAGTATTATAGAAAAAATAAGGGGGAGAATATAAAAATGAAAAATAATATTGATAAAAAAGTGGTAATTTAAAATAACTGGGGGTTTATATATTTAATTATCACGTAGTAAGGGGTGAAATCTCACCCTCTTATTTCTATATAGTCTAGAAGTCTATTTCAGAAATATTTAAATCTAACGATGATTCTTCATCGTTTTTTTATTAGGAATACTGAATATTATCAATTCGGTTAGAAATAGACTCCAGACGAATGAGAATATCTTCTAAAACTTCATTTTCCCCAAGTATTACTGGTTCATTATTCTTATTAACAATAAGTTCAAACATCTTCCACATATTATTTACCATCTTTTCTGATGTTTGTTTAATAGAAGGTTGTATCCACATTTAATGTATAAAGAATACGATTGCTAAATCTCTCTCAGTTAAAATAGTCGTTTGAGGTATGTTTGAGGAACTTGATGGACTTGTTTCTGTTTTCGACGATGACAGGGTTCATCTTTCTATTTGCCTTGTCATCCACAATTATGAAGCTGTTGATGATCTCTTTTTTCCAGTTGGTAAGAGTATTCGCAAAAGGGCTGATCTCTACAACGGTGCTGCTTCTGAAATCAATTATGATCTTCTCAAGCTGTTTCTTTTCAGTGTCATAAGTGCAGTAATCATAGAAATAGGTTACATCATTCTTTAGATAGAATGCTTCCTCAAGTTCATCATAAATAGCCAGCATATAAAAGAGTAAGTTTGGAAACTATATTTGACGCAATTCTTCAGTAGCATCCAAGGGCTGAATCTAAACCCTTTAAGAAGTTCGAAACATTACACGAATTGTAAGAATTCGAAAAAATAATTACGGAATTCGATATGTACATTTAAATATTTCAATAAGTGAAGCAAAAAGGCTTAACAACGGTATAAAATGGACCCTGTAAAAAGGACACGATAAAAAAAGGATATTTATTTCGTGACC
>NZ_DAWDDM010000308.1:0-2255 GCF_052354645.1 Catenibacterium sp. | reverse complement strand
GTAAGTAGTGATATCTTTAACTTGTTGAATGATTTGAATAATTTGACTTATGATGGTAATAGAAAGATTACTATGGATCAGAAGAATGAAGTATTCAAGATTGTTGATAAGAAAGCAAAAGCTGAACCAAAGGACATTGCGAAAATACTTGGAACTGATTTGTCCAATATTTCAGGATTTAGAATCGATAAGAAGAAAAATCCTTTAAAGAGTGAATTTAAAGGATATGCAAAGTTAAAGAAATGTTTTAAAGAATGTGGAGAAACTATATCTCTTAAAGATTATGAAGCATTAGACCAGATTATCGAAATTCTAACAAATAGAAAAGGTATTGAAGAAAGAAAGCAGTTATTGAATCTTGTCAACTCTTCATTGATTACTGATGAAACTGTTAATAAGCTTGCAAACCTAGATGGTATTGCGAATTATCATAGTTTATCTCTAAAGGCCATGAAAGAGTTAAATGAAGAAATGTATGTGTCTAACTATAATCAGATGCAGTTGATTCAGCAGATTCATAAAGGAAAAGATGTATCTGTATTAAAGGGTAAGAAATCTATTGAAGCTGATGATACAGCTATTCTTTCACCAGTAACTAAAAGAGCACAAAGAGAGGCATTTAAGGTAATTAATGCATTAAGAAGAGAATATGGTGAATTCGATACAATTGTAGTGGAAATGACAAGAGAAAAGAACTCAGCTGATCAGAAAAAGAGCATTAATAACAGACAGAAGTTCTATGAAGAGAAGAATAAAGAAGTAGATACTTTATTAAAGGAAAATGGTTATAATCCTGATAAGATTAATGGTAAGACTAAGATGAAGGTCAGACTTTATCTGGAACAGGATGGAAAGAGTGCTTATACATTAGAACCTCTTATTCTAGGTGAAGTTATTACTAATCCGCGTTATACAGAAATAGGCCATATTATTCCAATTTCTATTTCATTAGATGACTCTTATAACAATAAGATTCTAGCTACTGCAAATGAAAATAAAGCAAAAGGTAATAGAACACCAATTGATGCTTATAATAAGCATTTGTTTGATAATCCAGCACTAGGATTAAGTGGTGATTTACAGACTTATATCTCTGCTGTACAGTCTTCTAAGAGATTCTCTAGAAGAAAGAAAAATTACTTATTGTATAAAGATGATATCACTAAGATGGATGTTGTGCAGAAGTTTATTGCACGTAACTTGATTGATACCAGTTATGCAAATAGAGTGGTATTAAATACCTTAACAGACTACTTTAAAGCAAATGAAATTCCTACTAAAGTATTTACATTGAATGGTAATATCACTCATAAGTTTAGAACACAGATCAACTTGCCAAAAGATCGTGAAAAGGATTACTTACATCGTGCAGTAGATGGACTCATCATTGCATCAGTTAAGACAATGAGACTTCTTAATGGTTGTCTTGCAAAGTATGAATTAAAAGATTTACACGATCAGAATACAGGAGAAGTAAAGAAAGTTCCTGGTAAAGAAGAATTCTTTGATCCTAAATACATTGAGTTTATCTCTACATTAAAGAATATCTACGATGAAAGTAATAAATACTATCGTGGTATTATGACTAGAGATCAATTGGCATATGCGCCAATTAAGATTTCTCATAAAGTAGATACTAAACCTAATAGACAGGTTGCAGATGAGACAATCTATTCTACAAGAATTGTAGATGGGCAAGAAAAGAGAGTAATGAAATTTAAGGATATTTATGATCCTAAATTTAAGAATCTGGCAGAAGATATTGTGAACGGTAAAGCAGAAGATAAATATATTATGGCTAAGAAGGATTCTGCAACATTTAAAGAGATTGTTAGAATTGTACAGAACCATTATGAAACATTTAAAGATGATCCTAAACAGTATGTAAAGGATAAAAAGGGTGTAAAGTTGAAGGGAGAAAACCCATTAACAGCTTATAAAGAAGAGTTTGGTAAGATTCGTAAATTTTCAAAGAAAGGTAATGGTCCAGAAGTAACCAGTATAAAATGTTATTATAAGACATTGGGAAATTATATTGATATTAGTAAGAATTATAAACTAAAGCAAGGAAAAAGAGTGGTTTTAATACAAGTTAGTCCTTATAGAACAGATTTTTATCGTGATGTTGATGGAAAAATCAAAATGTTAACAGTTCGATATAAGGATGTATACTTTAAAGAAACTGTAGGATTATACTATATAGATCATAATTGGTATAAATCTGAAAAGAGTAAGAAAAACATAAGTGATAAGGC
>NZ_DAWDDM010000307.1:0-2260 GCF_052354645.1 Catenibacterium sp. | reverse complement strand
GTCACGAAATAAATATCCTTTTTTTATCGTGTCCTTTTTACAGGGTCCATTTTACCGAGTACTGAACCTATAATACTCCCTGCTATCCAGGATAACTGATTGACAAGAGAAACGATAAAGAAATAGTCTTTACGATTAATATCATCAGGAAGATCAGGAGAGCAGATTAAGGAATAGGTTTCATCTGTTAATGAGAAGATTAAATAAGGCTTTCTCCACCCTGCTTCACTATATTCTTCTAACATGGTAATACCATAAAAGAGATGTCTGATATTGACCATAAGAGTCATAATAGCAGTTGTAATGATAGAAGCACCTGTTGATAGTAGATTAATTGTCACAAACTGCATAGAACCAGCATATATACCTGTACTCATTAAAACTGCCCAGACCCATCCATAACCTTTACCTTGAAGTAATAAGCCAAAACCAATACTTAATACAATATAACCAGTCATAACAGGGAGTGCAGATTTAATAGAATAAATAATTGTTTTCTTATTCATGTATTACCTACCTCCTTAGTCGGTTTATACTATAATAACTATATATCATTCTTGATGTCAATGATATAATAGTAACAGGAGGTGCTCTTATGAGATTAGACACAGTACATCATATTGCAATCATTACAAAAGATTATGATCAAACAATTGACTTCTATGTCAATAAATTAGGTTTTAAGATTATTAGAGAAAATAAGAGAGAGGATAAACAGGATATCAAGTTAGATCTTCAACTTGGAGATATGGAGTTAGAAATATTTATTAAACCAGATGCCCCACTTCATCCTTTCCCTGAAACTGCAGGACTGAGACATCTGGCTTTTAAGGTAGAAGATGTAGAAGAAACAGTCAAAGAATTAAATGCATTAGGTATTGAAACAGAACCAATCCGTTTTGACACATTTACAGGCAAGAAAATGACATTTTTTAAAGATCCTGATCAATTGCCTTTAGAAATCCATGAATAATAGAGAAAAGCTGTTAGAGAACTATGTGCGTTTGTCAGGTATATCATTTCATAATAATGTAGCTTTTGCGCATACGAAGTATCAGGTGAACTGGAAAAAAACAGCAGTTACTATGTGGTTAGGTCATATAGTAAGCAAGAAAACAGAATTCTATGTATTAAGCTTTGAACGTGAGGGGATCACCTTTATGCAATATGATAATCTGAAGTTTCTAGATGGTGTTTACTTTTTTGATTATCGTTTTGTGACAGATTTTAAAGTGAAAAAGAAAGGGGCTGAATCAGAGATGCGCTTCATGTATCAAGGACAGGAAGTTGTATTAATGCTTCAGCGATATGCAATAGATAGTCCCTGGATCAAAGAATATATGCACTATTTAGAAGAAAATCACTTTTTTTATGATTGATAATATGTTATTATGTTGACAAATAGAGGTGCATGCGTTAAGAATTCGTTATTAATGGATACAGCCAGATAATGAAGGGGGAGCAAATGCCGAAGAAACAGGGAACTGTATATGAACTGTTATCTGGGGGATAAGAGAATATCTTATTCACTGTCACAAAATATTTGTGGTGCGCTATTGAATATAATGAAGACTACTAATTATATTGCAATGGCCCCATTGCAATATTTTTTTATAGAAAAATGGAGATGATGAAGATGAACAGTGTGATTACAAGATTAGAGATTGAAGAAGACATTATTCAAGTGAAGTTAATGAATGTTGAAAAGAATCCTCTTTTTGTGGCTGATGTGTTTGAAACAATTAGTCGTGAAGGTGTGAACATCGATATGATCTCATCAGTCATGCTAGAAGATGAAATGCGTATTGATTTCACATGTGATGCTAAAGCACAGAGTGCTTTAAACAAAGCAATTGAAGAAGTTAAGAAGAATCACCCACGTATTGGTGTATTTGCATCTAAGAATGTAGGTAAGCTTGTTGTAGAAGGTCATATGGAAAATGAAGTCGGTTTTGCAAGTAAGTTATTCAAAGTTCTAGGTGATAACCAGATCCCATTTGCTCAAGTGACAACAAGTGAAGTATCTATTTCATATGTTATAGAAAAGAAATATTTAAAGAAAGCATTAGAAAAAATTCAGGAGGAATTAGCATAAAATGGAACCAATTTTTGAAGGTACAGGTGTTGCATTGGTATTACCAATGTTTGAAGATGGAAGTATTGATTACGAAGGTTATAAGAGACAGGTACAGAGAATGATTGATGGTGGTGTAAAAAGAATTACTTGTCAACGGAACTACTGGTGAACCTGATACTATTG
>NZ_DAWDDM010000306.1:0-2265 GCF_052354645.1 Catenibacterium sp. | reverse complement strand
ATCATGTTGTTGTATGAGTACCAGCTATAATATCCCTTAGTTGCAGAAATTGTAGGCTTATCTGCAGCTTTCTTAATTAATGCTTTCTTTGCGTTCATAATGTTGTTATAAGCAGTTTCAGCTGTTTCAACATCTAAGTTTTCATCTTTAAGAGTGTTCTTTCCGTTATTAACGGCATTCATATAAGCCTGATATCCAGATGCATAAGCAGCATCACTTACTGGATAATTTGCTTCTACATATAACTTATAAAATTTAGCCTTTACAGCTTTTTCTTTTGCAGTACGAAGTGTAGCTAATGTTTCATCAACTTTCTTCTGTCCTGCTGAAGGATCTTCTTTAACGTCTTTCGCAACGTCTAGAGCTTCCTTATATTCCTTCACTGTTTCAGGAATATAATCCTTAATCACTAACGCATTATTCACTTCATTGATTAATGGTGCCTTATCAGTGAATGTCTTATAAGTTAAAGTGATTGTTTTGTTTTCTTTATATACGCCTGTTAATGATTCACTTGCCTTTTCGAACTTATAACCATAAAGTTCCTTAGGTTCAATAGTGTATTCATTGTCTTTTAAGCCATATAAAGTTTCTGTTGGTTCAATAGTCTGTCCAAATTCATTCTTATATTCAATTGTAAGTGCAACAGACTGTCCTTCATAAAGAACCTGACCTGGTTCTGGTAACACGCTCTTATAACCAGGAACGCGTCCAATCTTATCAAATGCCTTCTTCACATCTGCATATTCAGGCATTGAGTCTGATGTGTTCCACATCTTATATGCAGTTGCACGTGTTCTATAGAAGATGTTATTGGCCACTGAATCCTGAGTCATATAACCTGGAACGTCACACCAAATTGCATAAGAACCACCTTTAATAAAGTTTGCATAAGGTTTGTTATAAGTCTGTGGAATGCCACCCTGTAATGTAGAGAACTTACCAGGATTCCATTCTCTATAAATTCTATCCCCTTCAGGACATGCATTCTGTAACCACCAAGAAGATAATACATAATACATGTAAATATCAGAGTAGTTGATAACTTTGTTACCATTTGCTACAAACTTTTCAATGCTTGCACAGTTCTGTGGAGCAGCCCAATAACAGATTTCGATATCTGGATCTAACTTATATCCAGTATAGTTTCCATACATCACACCATCGTTCCAGGCTCTAGGAGTCATACCCTTTGACTTGACGATTCCAGATACTTCATTGAAGTATTCCATGATCTGTACATACTGTTCATTGGAGAAGTTAGAGAATTTTTCTAAGAATTCATCTCCACCAATGTTAAATCTCTTACATCCAGCTTCTGAGAAGAAATCGATAAATTCAGTCATTAAATCGATTAAGAAGCCACGTGCTTCGTCATTTGTAAAGATATTGAAGCACTGTGCTCTTCTACCATCAGATGGGAATAAGCTTGCACAGCTATAGTCAGATGGTAAATATCTTAGAACTGCACCAAGGTGACCTGGAGAGTCTAAAGATGGGATAACTTCGATATGATATTCATTTGCAACCTGAATAATTTCTAACATATCCTGTTTAGTTAAATACTGGTTGTTTACATACTGGAAGCCATCAATTGCTTCAAGAGTATCACTCTGTAATCTAAAACCTTCGTTTTCAGAGAAATGAAGCTGAATTGAATTGTATTTCTGCCAAGATAAATCCTTGATTAATGAAATGATCCAATCCTTTGTGAAGAACTTTCTTGCACAGTCCAAATGGAATGAGCGGTCTTCTACATCTGAATAGTCAACAATATTTCCCTTAGTTAAAACATTGTCACCTTCAATTAACATTTGGATCACAGATGTTAAACCATAATAGATTCCTGTTTCATCTTCTGCAGAAATAGTAATATTATTCTTAATATCTACTGCATAAGCATCATTCTTACCAGTTAAATCTGGGTTAGTTCCCATTTTTACAATGATGTCATTGTCTGCAGCATTTTCTAATGTACCAAAAACAATCTGTGGTGCTTCTGATAAAACACTTCTGTCTGCTAACTGCGAACTTGCACGTTTCAAGTCACGTAATAACACTTCATTATTAAGTGACTTTTCATTTGAAACCACAAGTAAGCGGCTTTTCTTTGGCAATGTAAATGTGTCTGAATCCTTTGTGTAGCTTTGTACATTTGGATAAATCACATTAGGTGCCGCGAAAGCTGGTGCAGCTGCAGAAGCAACTCCCGATAGCGCAATAATTGCTGGTAAGCCTCCTGCACCAATTTTTTTCCCTTGCAGA
>NZ_DAWDDM010000305.1:0-2271 GCF_052354645.1 Catenibacterium sp. | reverse complement strand
ATGAATAATTAAAGGCTTTTGATGAGATTGCAGATCAGATGATTGACGGCATCTTGCGTATTGTACGTTTTGATAGTGAAGAATCTGAGGCTGTAAGTGATGCTCCTTTTGGAGAAGGTGTACGCCATGCACTTGATGAAACACTTCAGTTGTCTCGTGATCTTGGATTTGAAACAGTGGATGTTGATCATTATATCGGTTATGCACGTTATGGTAAAAGTGATGATTATGTATGTGCCTGTGGTCATTTAGATGTTGTACCAGTAGGTGAAGGCTGGAAACATCCACCATTTAGTGCTTATGAAGAAGATGGTGTGATTTATAGCCGTGGTATTCTAGATAACAAGGGTCCTATTCTTTCATGTCTTTATGCCCTTACTGCTTTAAAGAGACTTGGCATAAAGCCTGAAAGAGAAGTACGTATCATCTTTGGCTGTGATGAAGAATCAGGATTTGAGGATTTAAAATATTATTTAGATCATGAAAAAGCACCTATTGCTGGCTTTACACCAGATTGTAAATATCCTGTTGTTTATGCTGAAAGAGGACGTGCTGTTATCAAAGTGAAAGCTGATCTAGATCATTTGATTACTTTTATGAATAAGTATATCTTAAATACACAAAACAAAGGTGAAAGACTTGGTATTGATTATAAGAATGATGAGTTTGGACAATTAGAAATCCGTAACTATCATTTAACTAAAGAAGACTTCAGTTTTTCTATTAGTTATCCGGCAGGACTTACACTAGAAGAAATACTCGATAAACTCAATCGTATTGAAGGATATGAGTATGAAGTCGTGTCTCATTTCAAGCCTGTTTATTTTGATAAAAAGGCACCAATGGTAGAAATTATGAAAGAGACATATGAATATGTAACGGGTAATGATGGAACTCCTGTGACTACAACAGGTGGTACTTATGCGAAAATGATGCCTCATATCGTCCCATTTGGACCTTCTTTCCCAGGACAAAAGGGTATTGGACATAATCCAAATGAATGGATGACAAGAGAGGATCTTATTACGAATGCTAAAATCTATGCTTTAACACTTTATCAATTATCTAGAAAGGATACAGAACTATGATTGAAGTATGTTGTGGAAGCTATAAGGATGGCCTACGTGCTTATAAGGGTGGAGCCACACGCATTGAATTAAACAGTGCTCTTTATTTAGGAGGTTTAACACCCTCTGTGGCCTCTTTAAGATTATTAAAGAGAGAAACAAAATTGACTATTATTTGTATGGTTAGACCTCGTGGTGCTGGTTTTACTTATGATGAAATAGAATATAAACAGATGTTATTAGAAGCAGAAGACCTATTAGAAAATGGTGCAGATGGTCTCGCTTTTGGTTTCTTAAAGAGTGATCATACAATTGATGTCAAGCGTACAAGAGAATTTGTAGAACTTATTCATAAATACCATCGTACGGCTGTATTCCATCGCGCCTTTGACTGCTGTGATGATTTAGACCATGCGATGAGTCAATTAATTGAACTTGGCATTGATCGTGTTTTGACAAGCGGTGGTCAGCCTACTGCGATAGATGGAGCAGATAAGATCAAATCATTACAAGAAAATTATGGTAAGGATATTGAAATTCTTGCAGGAAGTGGTGTGAACTATAATAATGCATCCTCTTTAATGAAACATACAGGTATCTCACAGGTACATTCTTCTTGTAAGGATTATGAAGAAGATCCTACAACTTCAGGCAAGTCTGTCACTTATAGCTATTATACTGGCACACATGCCAATGATTATGAAAGTGTGGACCAGGAAAATGTCGAAAAACTTGTCAGCAGCCTACAAAACAAATAAAAGATATATTATTACTTTCTTTGCGGTGTTCTTTTCGGCACTCTTACAGACATTTGTTCTTCAGACATTTTTGAATCCTTCTGACCTTTTATCAAGTGGTTTTACAGGTATTGCGATTCTAATTAATCGTATCAGCATGCTTTATGGATATTCATTGTCTATTTCCACACTTGTGATTGTACTCAATCTACCTGTCGCAATTATATGTTATAAGACAATAGGTAAGAAGTTTGTTTTCTTCTCTTTCTTACAAGTTATCTTCTTCAGTATTTTCACAAGGGTATTATCATTTGATCCATTATTTGATGATGTGATCTTGAATGTCTGTTTTGGTGGATTCCTTTATGGATTTGCGATTGCGATTGCCTTAAGAGGTAATGCAAGTACTGCTGGTACTGACTTTATCGCTTTATATGTATCTAATAAAATGAATAAGTCAATCTTCG
>NZ_DAWDDM010000304.1:0-2275 GCF_052354645.1 Catenibacterium sp. | reverse complement strand
CCATAAAGGATCTACTAATTCTTCTAATGGTGCATCTCCAGTTAGTCTTTCTACGACTACATGACTTGGAATATATTCTAATTGTCTTGCAACTAAAGAAATATATTCATCTCTTTCTAACATCTTAAAAGGATAATAGAGCTTATATAGACGACTATTTTGTGTGACATAGAGATTGTGAATCTTAATACCTTGAATATCTAGTTTTCCTACCGCTTTTGCAGTCTCCAACATCATCTCTATTGTTTCATTAGGTAAACCATTAATAATATGCACACAGACTTCTAAATGGTGTCTTCTTAACATAGAGAGTCCATCTAAGAATTCCTGATAAGTATGACAACGATTGATTTCTTTTGCAGTATTGTCATGAATAGTCTGTAAGCCTAATTCTATATAGACATCCGTTTTTCTATTTAATTCTTCTAAATAAGCACATATTTCTTCAGTGAGGCAGTCTGCACGTGTCGCAATCGCAATACCAACAACATCCTTCATACCAATAAATGGTTCATAGATCTTCTTTAACTGATCTAAAGAAGCATAGGTATTTGTATATGCCTGGAAGTAGGGAATAAAGACAGCTTCAGGCCACTTTCTTTTCATTACTTCAGCACCTGCTTTAAACTGTTCTAAAAGAGAATCACTATCTAGAATAAAGTCGCCAGAACCTTTCTCAGAACAGAATATACAGCCTCCAAAGCCTTTTGTCCCATCTCTATTAGGACAAGTAAAATGGGCATCTAAAGAGACTTTTGCGACTTTTTTATGATATCTCGTTTTTAAAAAATAATTGTATGTATGATAACGCTTGTTATCTAAAGAATATGGAAAAGGATTCATTTTTTATCACCTGGCTCATTATAACATAAAATGGAGGGAAAAATATGCTAGAACTTAAAGACTTAACTGTGAGTTATGATATTTGTATATTGGATCATGTGAATTATATATTTCCAGATACTGGTTTAGTAGGAATCAAAGGACCTTCAGGATGTGGGAAGTCTACACTTCTATATTGTTTATGTGGATTACTGCAATATAATGGCACAATTACTTTTAATCATGAAGTGATAGATAAAAAATTTAGTAAGATGATAGGCTTTATTAAACAGAATAATGATCTTATTCCTTCTTATACAGTAGAAGAGAATATCATGGCTGGATGTTATTTTGGACAGATTGGTTTTGATAAGAAAAAGATGGATAAGATTATTAGACGCTTAAAAATAGAAAAGCTTATGAAAAGATATCCTGATGAACTTTCTATTGGACAGATGAAACGTGTATCTATTGCCCGTGCCTTGTTAAAGGATGCACCTGTACTTTTATGTGATGAACCTACAGGTGCCCTTCATTATAAACAGGCAAAAGAGGTTATGACACTCTTAAAGGAAGTATCTGAAGATCGTTTAGTCATTGTTGTTTCTCATGATACATCCCTATTAGATGAATATGTCGATGTACTCATAGAGATGAAGAACCAGACATTACATACAATTAAAGACAATCATATAAATAAAGAAGTTCTTATTCCTCGACATAAGAGACACTTCTCTATGCGTTATAGTTTTAGAGAAGTATTGGGAGAAAGAAAGAGACTCGCATTACTCTCACTTTTTCAGATATTAGTCATTGTAACATCTCTAGTGATTATAAGTGGTTTAAATGGTCTTTCTACCTCTATAGAAAAATCTTACACGGAAGCACCACTTAAAGATATTGTAACTATATCCAGTCATGATGGAGAACCATTGTCTTTAAAAGAAAAAGGTACAAAACATTTTGATATAGAAAGTGGGTATATCAAAGGAGTTAATGCCTTGTTGATTCGTTTACCTGCTAAGAAAAATCATATCAAGCTGCTTTCAGGTCGTTTTCCTCATCATACAAATGAAGTCATTATTACTCATAATTTATCTCATAAACTCAAATCACAGTTCACATGTCATCTATTAGAAGATGAAACATATAAAGTAGTGGGAGTAATAGAAGATAATTTCTATCAGGATCAATTGGTTTGTTTCCATCATGATATAGATAAGACATATCCAGATTTATTAAGAGATGACAAAATAGATGTAGTCACAAAGGCTCCCGAAACACTTATTAAACGTTATGAAAAGAACTATGAAGTAGATAATGATGTATATATGAAGAAGATGAGTTATGGAACACTTATTTCTATTGGTCGTATGATTGCGTTAGTTTATATGATGATCCGCTTATTTGTGTCTATAGAAGATACAAACACAGTCTTCTCTTCTTTAAATTT
>NZ_DAWDDM010000303.1:0-2281 GCF_052354645.1 Catenibacterium sp. | reverse complement strand
AATCTAACAAGATTCTTTTTGCTGTCCTTGCCTTCTGCAAGGATTAAAGCTGCTCCAGGGACTGTTGCTACAACCTCAATAGGTTTCATAATACCTGTAACAACTTTAACTCCGTCAACGACAACTTCATTGCCGTTTACCTCAGCAGCTGGAGCAGGATAAGGAGTATCGTTGCTCACAAACTTGAAGCAGGCATTGACCTTATCCTTTGTAAGGACTGTTCCGTCGTCAAAAGTTACTTCTTCGCCGTTGATAGCGGTGATCATAACTTCTGCACCTGTCACCATGTTAATCATTTTGTCATTAATTCTTCTGTTCATCATAATTTTTACCTCCTGGGATTCTAACCCTAATTAAATTTAGCTGAATGAGCTGAACATACTCTTCAACCATTAATAGTTTTGAGTGAGAACTCTACAGGAGCTATCGCATACTCCAGTCATCTCACTACAATTAAGATATGTGATAAAACTGCTACGATAACAAAAAACTTTTTAAAAACAGAAATCCTCTCGAAACATATGCGTAATCCTTTGCGGAACTATCTTTAGTATATATTACTAGTCCTATATTGTCAATGCATGTTCCTCTGTTTTTCCATATTTGTGTGTAAAATTATAATTTCGTGAAAATATAACGGGTTGTACCTGAACTTATAGATAAAAATAGTGCCAAACAAAATACCACTTGCTAGTCCTATATTTTTGATATATAATATTCTTAAGATGAGGCTGGGAAGCCTAAATCTTTTAATAACTACCAATCAGGAGGAATAATATGCCAATTACTGAAGCTCAGAAAAAAGCAAGCTTAAATTATATCAAAGAACATTATGATCAGATTTGTATCAAAGTAAAAAAAGGAACAAGAGAGAGAATCCGCACCCGTGCTGCAGATTGTAATAAATCAATGAACGAATATATAAGTTCTTTAATTTATGAAGACATGGACGGTATAGAAAATCCTCAGTATAATCCAGAAATTCATATGTATTTGAAATTTGTACGCAAACTATTGCGTAGAGAATCTCTTTGGACCGACGTTGGGAACACGCTTGCTCGATGTCTCAAGGACCACGAGATTACTGAGGACGATTATTGCACCATTATCTGCGCATCTGGCGTAGACAGAAATAAATTTGACAGCAGAATGAGAGCAGCTGGTATTGCAGTACCAAGCACAAGACATACAATTAAGTAAATGCGAACAGAAAAAAGCAGCCGTAGGTTTTATCCTATGACTGCTCTTTTTTTATTATTGTTGCGAACTCCCTAGAAAAGCGAAGTCTGCTCAGGAACACGTCCTGTACTCTTTCTCCTTTTTGATGGAGTTTTTAATTTGTTTTCAGCTCTTTTGGCTGCAGCTTTTGCTTTACGAGCCTCCGCTGCAGCTTTTGCTTTTGCTGCCTTTTCTGCTGCCACTTCTGCTTTTGCTTGAGCGAAATCCACATTCCAATCAAGTTCTGCAGCTTCGTACGCTTCATAAAGACACCAGTTAAGAATTTCTTCTCCGACTTTTTTACCTGTCTTTGAAAAGACTCCTGTTACAAAAAGCTGATCTCTCGCACGTGTCATAGACACATACATAAGTCTTCTAATTTCTTCCTGCTCTGCACGAGCATTAAGCGGGATATCACTAAAATCTGAAAGATCAAGATAAAATAGTGATAGGTAGGCCCCTGATATTATCTCAGGCCTTTCCCCCACTCCACACCGTGCATGCGAGTTTCCCCGCACACGGCGTTCCATCGGTTAGCTTTAGTCTCAACATATCTGACCACCGTTAAGTAGTTAGTTTGTTAGTTTGTTAGTTTGTTGGTATTGGTTCCAAATTTGCCAATTTCCTTAATTTATTAACCTTTTCTAATTGCTTTTTGTCCAAGTTATAAAGATTTACATATTTCTGAATTGTTTCATCTTTGGTTGCATGTATAAGCTTGTGAATCTGTTCTAGTACCAGGATCAGGTTTTTGTAGTCATCTGTTCCTCCTAATTTCTTAGGCGTTTTATGATGGCAGTGAATATCAGAAATGTTCTGAAATTCTATACCTGTGATAGCACATTTTCCCTTTTGCCCAGAGTATAATGAAATTCTATTGTCATTGTATTCAATGCTTTGATATTTCACTGGACTTCTCATAAGAGACGTTAGTAGCTTTAAGTTATCCAAATTTTTATGAATCAATTCTCTTCCAGAGGCAGTGTATACATTCTCTCCTCTTATGTAAAATGTCTGCCATTTAGTCTGAATATACACAATTGTATATATTGGTTCCTTTGTT
>NZ_DAWDDM010000302.1:0-2295 GCF_052354645.1 Catenibacterium sp. | reverse complement strand
CAACAATTCTTGTATCAACAGTGTTATATAACTTTTGAAAGAATCTTCCTATAAGAATAGGAAAAAAGAAAAAAAGCAACTGTTTGCAGATAACTCCCTTAGTGAAATCTTGTGTCTGATTCATGTTATTCCCCCCTAAAAGATTAATACATGATATCATATAAAAAGAATAAAAGATATGTTATCGTTTACTCTTTTAATCAAAGAGAATTCAATTAAAATAGAAAGAGAGTTGAAGCCCATGATACTAGATATATCACAAGACAATAAGTATACAGAAACTGAAAAAGAAGTGATTGATTATTTAATGAATCACTTGGATTTATTAGAAGAGTTGTCTATTAATGATTTAGCGAAAAAGACTTATACTTCTAATGCGACTATTATTAGATTGTGCCGTAAAGCAGGTTATAGTGGATATAAAGCTTTAAAGGTAGATTTAATTAAAGAAAGAGAAGCAAATAAGTATATTGTAGAGAATGTGGATTATACGACACCTTTTCAGTTTAATGAAACAACTGAAGAGATTATGAAGAATATGTTTTCTTTGTACCAGGAGAGTATTAAACAGGTATATTCTAGTCTAGATATAGATGTACTCAAGTCTATGGCAGATGAGATTATTCATAAGAAACGTATCTTTTTGTTTAGTTATGGAGATACACAGACTACAGTGATTAATTTTACGAATAAGCTTGTAAAGGTGAATATATTTCCTACTCTTGCGACACAGTTTGGAGAAGAAAGACATATTTCTAAACGCATGAACAAGGATGATTATGCACTTATTATTAGTTATAGAGGGCAAGAAAGACTTCTAGAGTGTGTACAGACATTAACTAAGAATCATGTGAGAATTGGACTTATTACTGCGAATAAGAAGAATTCATTAATGGCTTATTGTGATGATTTGATTATGATTCCTGATTGTGAGAAAGAGAATAGAATTAGTACATTCTATTCACAATTAGCTTTTCAGTATGTGTTAAGTAATCTTTATGCGATTATTTATCATCAGGTAAATGATTGAACTTTTAGTTCAATCAATTCTATCGATAAGTAAGAATAAAAGAACATTTGTTTCTATACATATGAAAACTGTTTTATAGTCAGATGATCTGTGATAGAAATGAATAAGGTGACGAACGTGAATAAAGAAGATGTATTAAAGTTAGAGGAAGAATTAAGTTTTGATCATTTTGATGCAGAAGATGCGTATTGTATCGGGAATGAAATAGTAAAGAAAACAACTCAACCGGTACGTATTAGAATTGTGTTAGATGGAGATATTGTATTCCAATACTTAATGCCTGGCAAAAGAGGTGTAGAGTGGTTAGATCGAAAGCAAAATACAGTGGAAAGATATCAACATAGCACTTATTATGTGTTTCTAGATCAAGAAGAAAGACATGTATATGATGAGAATGATTCTACTATTGCGATATGTGGTGGAGGTTTTCCACTTATTATAAAAGGTGAGTTACGTGGGTGTGTGATTATATCAGGACTTGCCCATGATGAAGATCACCAATTAATTATCAATACATTGGGAGAGTATAAGAATGAAAGCTTTTGCGAGTGATTTAGATGGGACTTTAGTATTTGATAGAAAAGTTAAAGATATGGATAAGGAAGCCATTCATATGTTTCAAAAGAAGAATATGTTTGGTGTATATACAGGAAGACCTATATGTAGTTTATTTGATATAGAGGATATTTCTTTTGATTTCTATATTGTTTCTTCTGGTGCTTTGTTATTAGATAGAAATAAGAAAATGATAGAAGAACATATTATAGATAAGAATCTAGCCAAAGATATATTCAACTATTATATAAATAAAGCAACTATTATTGTACAGACAGATGATTTGCATCATTTTTATGCAACTGGTTATTATAATAATCCTTTATTAACTCTTATTGATAGTTTTGAAGATATTGGAGACTTAAAGGTTTATAGTATTTCTTTAGTCTTTGATACAAATAAGGAAGCAGCTTCTTATGTATTAGATGTTAATGAGAGATATCCTCTATTATCTGGATATCAGAATAATAATTCTATTGATATTGTAGTAAAAGGTGTTTCTAAAGGAACAGGTGTAAAGGCAATGAAAAAACATCTCAATGCGGATGAGATGCTTGGTATTGGTGATTCTTATAATGATTTACCTTTGTTTAAGGCAAGTGATTATAGTTTTACTTTCCATAGTTCTGCCACTCAAAATGTGATTTAATATACCCACATCGAGATAATGTAAGTTCTCACGAACATTACTTACTATTTCATTGTGTATG